>JAICXV010000574.1 GCA_025934545.1 Verrucomicrobiia bacterium | reverse complement strand
GTGGTTTTTGCGGTGCATCCGGTGAACGTCGAATCGGTCGCATGGGTGAGCCAGCGAAAGAATGCGCTGGCCATGCCGTTTTTTCTCGCGACGGTTTTGTTTTATGTCAAATCGAAGGCACAAAATGGGAATGTGAAATATTACGTTTTGTCGCTGGTCAGTTTTGTCTTGGCGTTGTTGGCGAAAACGGCGGTGGTGCCGTTGCCGTTTGTATTGTTGTTGATCGATTGGTGGCAGAGTAGAGGTTCCTCGCAAACCGGTAACGACGACTCGTCCGTAAAAGAAGCCGGACGTTACCGCCAGTGGCTGGCGCGCGTCGTGCCGTATTTTCTGCTGTCGCTACTGTTTGGTTTGATCACGCTTTGGTTTCAGAAACATCGGGTCATCGGCACGGAAGAAGTGCAGACCAGCAATTTTGCGGCGCGGCTGGCAACGGCGGGGTGGGCGCTTTGGTTTTATCTCTACAAAACTTTTTTGCCTTTCAATCTGCTGTTCGTTTATCCGCGTTGGGAAATTGACGCGAAAGAAATTTTCACATGGTTGCCGCTGGTTGCATTCGTCGCGCTGGCGTTGGGGATTTGGCGTTGGCGCCGAAGATTGCGCGGTGTGGTCTTTGCGCTCGGCTATTTTATTTTGATGCTCCTTCCGGTGCTGGGGTTCGTGAGTATTTATTATCAAAAATTTTCGCTCGTGGCGGATCACTGGCAATACTTCGCGATCATTGGCCCGATTGTGTTCGCGGTTGCGGCGCTGACTTTGATTCGTCATCAAGCTGCGATGAAAGGGATTGCTGTAGTCGCCATCGCGGGGTTGGCGTTTCTTTCCTGGAAGCAATCGCACCTGTATCAAAGCGCGAAAGTTATTTGGCGCGACACGATCGAACACAATCCGTCCTGTTGGCTGGCACACAATAGTTACGGACTCGAGTTGATGATGCGCGGGATTCGCAGTACGCCGGCGGACAAGGCATTGTTGGAAGAGTCGCTGCGGCATTATAACGAAGCCTTGCGTCTGCGGCCAGATGACGCAGATGCGCGCGTGAATACTGGTTCGGCTTTGATTGCGCTGGGTCGAGTCGATGAGGGCAAGGCGGCGTTCAGGCTGGCGCAACAGATTCCGAATGATGCGCTCGGGTTTTATAATCTTGGTTTCATTTTGCAACAGGAGCGGAAGTTTGCGGAAGCGGAGGCGGAATATCGCAAGGCGATCAAGGTGTGGCCGAGTTACACATTGGCGTATTTGTGGTTGGGCCGCGTGCTGGAGCAGGAATCGAAACTTGTGGAAGCCGAGGACGCGTTCGCGAAAGCGGTGAAATTCCTGCCGGTGTCAGTGGCGGCGCATCGAGAGTTGGCGCATGCGCTGGAAGGGGAACTGAAATTTGTTCAAGCGGAACCTGAATACCGCATTGCGCTCAAACTCGAACCGGCCGATGCGTCGGTCCATTATCACTTTGGTAACACGCTGCTGAAATTGAACAAACCGCAAGAAGCAGCCGAGCACTACCTCAAAGCGATTGAGTTGCAGCCAGAGCTTGCCGAAGCGCATTATCAATTGGCGGTTTATTACTCTTCGCGCGGACAGTTCGCTGAAGCACTTCAGCAATACCACGAAACCGTGCGCCTGAAACCGAATTGGGTCACCGCGCTGAACAATGCGGCGTGGCTTTTGGCGACAGCGAAAGATGCCAAATTGCGCAGCGGCGCGGATGCCGTTGCCCTCGCGTCGCGCGCAGTTGAGCTGACAAAGACGAATAGTGCCGATGCATTGGATACGCTTTCGGCGGCTTATGCGGAGGTCGGGCGATACGACGATGCGGTTCATATTGCCGACCATGCGATAGAGGTCGCGCACGCTGCCGGTCAAAAGGCAGTTGAGGAAGGCGTTCAACAACATCGCCGGCTTTACCTCGAAAAAACCGCCGTGCGTGATTAAAAAATCACTTCAATTTTGTAACTGACGGCATTTATTAGCGTGTTATCACTTCATCGTTGAAACGAAGACGATCATTGGCGGTGACCTTGATTTTGTCGGGTTCATTGCTCGTTGGATGCGATGAGGAATCCACATCGGATTGGGGCGACTCCAATACGATCACCAATAACACATACAATCCAACTTACGGGTATTGGCATTCCTATTATCATCAATGGTATCCGTACCCGCACAATTTTTACGATCCGACACGCGGGTATTTTTACGGTGGACAATGGTCTGCGACACGCGACTCAAATCCGACGCCGGCGACCTCGCCTCATATCAGCGGTTCGTCCGCATACGGGCGGGGAACAAGTAGCGGCTCGTCACATTCGTCGGGAATTTCTCGAGGTGGATTTGGCTCTTCCGGACATTCGGGTTCGTAATGAAGCGCGTCGCGTCCATACCGCGGGCGGACTGGCAGGCGCGAGCCGAAAAAGTCGGGCTGACATATCACACGCCTGAGGGCGTGCGTTATTGGGATGAATCGGCCTATTACGAATTCACAGCGCAGGAAATTGACGTATTCGAAAAAGCAGCCAACGACCTGCACATGATGTGCATTGAAGCAGCCGAAGTTGTCATTAAGGAAAACCTGTTCGCGCAGCTTGGAATTCCGGATCGGGCTGTCCCCTTGATTCTTAAATCGTGGGACCGCGACGATTTCAGTTTGTATGGAAGATTTGATTTCGCCTATGACGGGCAGAATCCCCCAAAGCTTTTGGAATACAACGCGGACACGCCGACGGCGCTGGTGGAGGCGGCGGTAGCGCAATGGTATTGGCTTGAGGACACCAATCCGAAGGCCGACCAGTTCAACAGCATTCACGAGCATTTGGTCGCGGCATGGAAAAAATACAAATCAACCGGTGATAAAGTTTGGCTCGGCGGCGCGAAAGACAGCCTCGAAGACGCGC
>JAICXV010000518.1 GCA_025934545.1 Verrucomicrobiia bacterium | reverse complement strand
TGACGGTGAAGCGGACTGAAGTCCGCGGTCCGCGGAGCGATTGCACGTTTGACTTGGCTGAGGGATAAACCTTAACTTTATTGAGAATGTTGGGTGCTCCATCGAGTAACCAGTCACGCAACGTCACTTCAATACCGCCCGACGAAACTCTGGGTTGGAAGGAAATTTTGGCGGGCGCAGAGCCTTTCCTGCTGCAAGTCGGCGAACGTCTGCGCGCACAAACTTCTGAATTTCAAGCAGATATTGCCAGCTATGCGAAGTACGCCCTGAGCGTTCAGGGCAAGCAACTGCGACCAATGCTGGTGTGCCTCAGCGGCGAAGCAGCCGGCGGGTTGGCCGACCCGCATGTGACGGTGGCGACCATTATTGAGATGGTTCATTTGGCCACTTTAGTGCATGACGATATTATTGACCTGGCGGCATTGCGACGTGGCCGCCCTACCCTTGCGGCGAAATGGGGCAACAAAATTTCCGTGCTTTTAGGCGACTGTCTTTTTGCCAAGTCGCTGAAGTTAGCGGCGAGTTTTCCGACGCCAGAAATTTGCCGCGCCGTTGCGTCGGCGACGGATACCGTTTGTGAAGGTGAAATTTTGCAAACGCAGGCGCGAGGAAATTTTGATTTACCGCAGCAGCAATATTTCCGGATGTTGAGCATGAAGACGGCGGAGTTGTTTGCGCTGTCGTGCGACCTTGGCGGTTACCTTGCTGCCGGTGGCACGAGCGAACAGAAGCGCGCAGCGTTGAGACAGTATGGCTCGGCGCTGGGAACGGCGTATCAGGTTTATGACGATTGCCTCGACCTGTTTGGGTCGGAAAAGCAGGCCGGGAAAACTGTCGGCGCCGATCTGGCGGAAGGCAAAATGACGTTGCCTTTGCTGGTGGTTCGCGACATTGCGCCGCCGGCGGATCAAGCAATTTTGCGCAGTTGTTTTACTCAATGGAGCCCCGTGCGGATGCCGGAACTGATGGAAATTCTGACGAAATACCGGGCTCTAGCCCTTTCGCGCGAAACCATCCGCGGCTATCTTGCGGCAGCGCGCGAGGCATTGAACTGTTTGCCGTCGTGCGACGCCAAGGCGGGATTGCTGGGGTTGACCCGCTTCCTGACAGAACAAACCGAAGGTTTGGGGGTTTGAAGAAAAGGCAGAAGGATAAAGGATAAAGTATGAACTTCTGAACTGCGCTTTTTTGCTTATTACACGATGTCATTAGAAAGCACCGCTTTGTCGGTAGAAGAAACACAAGAAAGTAACGAATCGGACCTGAGTTTGGTTAGACGCGCTCAGGAACAGGATGCCTCTGCCTACGACGAGTTGATACGCCGCTATCAACAACGCATCTACGCGACGGTTTATCATATGACGTCGAACCACGAAGACGCCAATGATTTGACGCAGGAAACGTTCATCAAAGGATATCGGGCGTTGAAAGGTTTTAAGGGAGATTCCAGCTTTTATACGTGGGTCTATCGCATCGCGGTCAACAAGACGATTAATTTCCTGAAGCAACGGAAGAACAAGTGGCAGATGAGCTTGAACGATGTTGATTATCAGGTTGAGCACGACCCTGACCTGGTCGCCCTCGTGTCGGACAAGACGCCGCGGCGGGATTTAAATTTATCGGAATTGCAGGAAAAATTGAACGGGGCTATGCAGAAGCTGTCAGAACACCACAGAATGGTTGTCACATTGCACGACATCCAAGGACTATCTCATGAAGAGATAGGTAAGATAATGAACTGCAATGTTGGCACCGTTCGGTCGCGTTTGTTTTATGCGCGGCAACAATTACAGGGGTTTTTGTCTGATTATTTAAAATAATGCGCCAAGGCTGGTGGGTGTTCCGGCTTCAGCGGGTGTGGGGACTGAAGCCAGGACACAAACCGTTAGCGCGAAAAACCAGGGCCGAGTAAGGCGGCCCAGTGCTGAAAAATGAACAGTTCAAACCAGGATGATTTTGATCGGCTAAAAAAGCTTTTAGTGCTCAAACGTTACGAACAGCCGCCACCGGGATATTTTAACCGTCTTCCGAACGAAATTCGGGCCCGTATCGCGGCAGGCGAAGGACAAACGCGGTTTTGGGAACGGTTTATTCCAAGTTTTACGCTGCGACCGGTGGTCGCCTACGGAGTCGGCCTGGCCGCGTGCGTCGTTGTGGCGATGAGTGTCTATTATACATCCAATTTGCCTGCAAATAATACGGCGGCGACGGCTGGGAATTCATTGACGGCGTCGCATCCGGCGGTGGTTTCGCCGACGGTGGCGCCGACTGCGGGAGTCACTTTGGTGGGTCAAAATGTGTCTTCGGTCAATAGCACAAACCCTGTGACTGAACAGCCTTCGCTGTTCCCGGAACGGGTGGGTAACGGCCTGCAAACGGCTCCTGCTGGCTATACTCCGCATCAATAGGCGGTTCGGGCATTTTGTTCGCTGTAAAACGAGTGGCACGGTTAATGCCTCTCTCGTTTTTAACAGCTTATGCCCCTCCGACAACGACCAGAATCAGATTACGTCGAAATCGGGATCGCATGGCTCGCGGCAGGCCTGCTCTGCCTTTTCGTCTTCCCCGTGGTTGACGATTGGCGCTCTGATCTTGGGCCGCTGGTGGTTTGCCTGTATGGCGCGGCCGTTCTGCTGGCGATTGGGTTCGCCATTTGCAAAACGGCATCACGCACCAAACGTGAAGAGCCCCGCCGCGAGATCATCCATCCCTATTAACTACGCTACGAGCTGCCGCAACACGTAAGGCAGAATCCCGCCGTGTTGGTAGTAATCGACTTCGATCGGCGTATCGATGCGACAGGTGACCGGCACTTCTTCAGATTTTCCATTGGCGCGGGTGACGCGAAGGGTCAGGTCCTGTTGCGGTTTCAGGGACGCGGTCAGGCCCAAAACATCGAAGGTTTCAGTGCCATCTAGTTTCAACGTTACGGCGGACGTGCCTTCCTTGAATTGCAGCGGGAGCACGCCCATGCCGACGAGGTTGGAGCGATGGATGCGCTCGAAACTTACGGCGACGACTGCTTTCACACCCAATAAGCGCGTGCCTTTGGCCGCCCAATCGCGTGAGCTGCCGGTGCCGTATTCGGTGCCGGCGACGACGATCAGGGGCGTGCAATGTTGACCGTATTTAATTGCGGCGTCGAAAATCGACATCTGTTCGCCGCTCGGCTGGAGCTTGGTCACGCCGCCTTCGGTGCCGGGCGCCATCAG
>JAICXV010000636.1 GCA_025934545.1 Verrucomicrobiia bacterium | reverse complement strand
GCGCCCATCAATGCGGGCACGCTCAAGGACGTAAAGGTGAAGAACAAGGCCCACACCACGCCCGCCAACGCACCCGGCAGCGCAGTGATGATGATGAAAGGATCGAGCCAACTCTGGAAATTAACGACGAGCAGCAAATATATAAGGATGATTGCGCCAACGAGACCGAGCAGCAGGCCGTTGAAACTGGTACGCATTGTTTGCGCCTGGCCGCGAACGGAAATAAAACTGCCGCGCGGTAGTTCTTTTTGGGCCTGATCGATGAGTGGCTGCAGGTCGTGCATAACCCCGCCAAGGTCGCGACCACTGACATTACCAAAAACATCGATGACGGGCAGGACGTTGTAATGACAGACGACTGGAACGCCGTTGGTGCGGGTCACGGTTGCCACATTGGCGACCACTTGCGGCGTTCCGCCTTGTGGGCTGTCGGGAGTGATGGGGAGTGATTTTAGTGCGGCGACGGAATTGAGATCGCGTTCCGGTGCGCGGACGTTGATGAGATATTGAACGCCGATTTGCTCGTTCAACCAATAAGCCGGCGCTACCTGGCCACTGCCAGTGACACTGAGCAGCAGTTGATTTGCTACATCGGATTCCGTTAAGCCAATCGCTTCGGCCTTTGTGCGGTCGACGGCAAATTCCAACTTCGCCAAATCGTCCGGCTGCTGGATACGAATGTCCACCGCGCCGGGAACTTTCCGCATCTTGTCAACGAGGTGGGCGGCGATTTCGCGGTTTTTGACCTGGTTGCGACCAGTAATTTGGATGTCGATGGGAGCCGGAATACCAAAGTTCAACGTCTGGCTGACGATATCCGCAGGCAGGAAATAGAAAGTATTTCCAGGAAACCGATCGTTCAAGGTCCGGCGGAGCATCTTGACGTATTCGTCCGTCGGTTTCTGAGCGTGTTTCAATGAAATCAAAATGTCGGCGTCGCCCGTGCCGACGAGACCATTATTGCTGTAGCTTGTCGCAATACTGGAATTGGGAATGCCAATATTGTCCAGCAATCCTTCGAGTTCGTTTGATGGAATTTCTTTGCGGATATCCTGTTCGATGATATCGACCAATCGCGCGGTTTCCTCAACACGCGTGCCGCTACGGGTTCGGACGTGCAAACGAATCTGCCCGGCATCCACCGATGGGAAGAAATCCTGGCCAAGAACGGGGATCAGAAAAATCGTTGCAACACAAAACGCGAGAAACAATGACGCAAAAGCGATGCGATGTCCCAGCACTGCTTCGAGCAAACGTTGGTAACCCTGGCGTAAGTGGTCAAAGCCTTCTTCGAATTTGTCCTGGATCGCAATCAACGGCCGTTTCCAATGCGGCACCGAAGCTGAATGTCGTCCTACATGTTCCTCGTAATAGGAATGGTTTTGGTAGAACCACTTCACCATTGTCGGCACGAGTGTTCGCGAAATGACATAGCTCGCGAGCATGGCGAACACGACTGCTTCGGCCAATGGCACGAATAAATAGCGCCCGACGCCGGTCAGGAAGAACATCGGCACGAACACGATGCAAATACAAATCGTGGAGACGAATGCCGGCAGAGCGATTTCCTGCGCACCGTCGAGAATGGCTTGCTGGAGCGGTTTACCGCTGGCCATTTGGCGGTGAACATTTTCAATTTCAACCGTTGCGTCATCGACGAGAATTCCGACCGCCAGAGCCAGTCCGCCCATAGTCATGAGGTTGATGGTCTCACCCAGCGCGCTGAGGATGACGACCGAGCTCAACACCGATAGCGGAATTGAAATTGCGATGATGACTGTGCTCCGCCATGAACCGATGAAGAGCAGAATCATTAGCGCCGTCAAGGCGGCCGCAATCGTGCCTTCCTTCAACACGTCGGAAATCGCGTTGCGCACGAAAATCGATTGATCGGCGAATTCTTTTACTTCCAACGCCGGATCAGCCGTGCTCAGGATGCCCGGCAAAAGCGACTTGATTTCACGGACGATTGAGAGTGTCGAGGCTGCGCCGCCTTTCAACACCGTCAGTAAGGCGCCACGCACTCCGTCTTTGCGCACGACGTTCTGCTGCGGCATATAACCGTCGCGCACCTGCGCGACATCGCGCACGTAAATCATCGCGCCATTCACCGACTTGATCGGTAGATTGTTGAGTTCAGACACGAGCTTGGTCGTGCCGTTAACTTCTAAATTATATTCCGTTGCGCCAATTTTCGCGGTGCCGCCCGGCAGAATCAGGTTCTGTGCGCTGATGGCATTGACCACGTCGCGTGGCGAAAGTCCTTTCGATTTGAGCGCCGGCAAATCGAGGTCTGCCGAAATCACGCGCGTTTTCCCCCCGTACGGCCACGGCATGACCGCTCCGCGCACGGTCGACAATCCGACGCGGACCTGGTTCAACGTCATGTCGTAGATTTCCTGTTCGGGCAGCGTCTTACTCGTGATGCTGTATTGCAGAATCGGCACCGTCGAAGCGTTATAACGAATGATGAGGGGTGGAGTCTGCCCGGGGGGCATTTGTTTCAACACCGTTTGCGCAATCG
>JAICXV010000266.1 GCA_025934545.1 Verrucomicrobiia bacterium | reverse complement strand
GAGCTCGACGTAGTTGAAGTGACGGACCCGCTGATGGTCGTTGCCGAAAGCCCGGTCAGCAACGGAGCCGTGTGCGATTCGTCGGCCGAAACTGCTGTCACTAAAACAGCGCAGAACCCTAGTAAATACAGGGCTTTTCTGGTGCGAAGCAGAAACGGCATATCAGTATATATTTGTATCAAGCTGAGCTTGCGATGTCTATGCATTCTGGTTGAAAAAGTCAGATTTTCTGAGCCGCGCCTGCTCGAGCTCGTGCAATAAAGTGCGGAAGCCCCATCCTTCGTACAGATGGCGCAAAACGTCAAAGTCGCCTTCACGGACAGCCAGTTCTTCAACCGGCGGTCCACATTCGACCTTGTCGTTTAACCGCACTAACTCCTGGTTTCGCCGGACATCCTGCGCCGACGCTTGCAAGCTCGCCCGCAATCGTTCCGAACTGACTTCGCCGATACGACGATAGATGTCGTCGATCGACCCAAATTGCTTGAGCAGTTCACAAGCAGTCTTTGGGCCAACACCCGGCACGCCGGGAATGTTGTCGACTGTGTCACCAATTAAGGCAAGCCAGTCCACGATTTGTTCAGGTTCCACACCACTCTTGGCGCGAACATGTTCCCTGCTCCACAACGGTTGCTCTTTATCCGTCGGGATATGCAGCCAGACATGGTCACTTACTAACTGCATAAAATCTTTGTCCGAACTGGCGATAACCACCTCGTAACCCGCCGCGCTCGCCTTTTTTGTCATCGCGGCAATACAATCGTCCGCTTCGCAACCATCTTTGATATAGGAGCCGAAGTTGGACGCTTTCAGCCAACTGACGATCTGGTCGAGTTGCACCTCCATGTCGGAGGGCATTTCTTTGCGTTGCTGTTTATATTGGGGAAGTAAAGTCATCCGTTCCACCGCATTGCCGCCGTCCCACATCACCACTAAATGGGTTGGCCGGACTATTTCCTGAATTTTAATCAGCATCCGGATGAAGCCATAAATGGCGTTAGTTGGCTGGCCGGTGGGCGAGTTGAGGCGGCGAATGGCATAAAAAGCGCGATAGGCGTAGGAATGGCCGTCGACCAAAAGCAATCGCGGCCGGCCTGTGGGCAGCACGGCCGCCGGGCTTTCACCTTGGTTCTGTTGCGCTTTACTTGGCATTTGGCGAACGCGTTTCGTTGTCTTCCCGCACTTCTCCTTCAGCCTTGGCCTTTCGACCTTGGCGTCTATTGATTCGATGGCGCCGGTTGTGACGGAATCGAGGTGCGTGCAAAAGGCATCTCTTCATCCGTGTGCAAACGGTTTCCAGCGGGATCAATAATCGTCGGCGTCACAAAGACGAGCAGGTTTTTCTTGCTGCTTTCGTTGGACTCGCTCCGGAACAGGCGGCCGAAGAACGGCAAATCGCCCAGCACTGGAACTTTGTCTTTAATCTTGCGAATGTCTTCCGAAATCAATCCACCCAATACGACCGTTTGACCGTCCCAAACGTTGCACGTCGTCACCACCTGGCGGACACGCAAACGAGGCAGCGGCAACACCGCCGTGAGCGGGATGCCGAGCGTCGAACCGCCAACGGATTGGGCCTGTGGCACGAATTGACCCGGGTTATCATAACCGAGGAATTCCGTGAAAGTCGGAATCAAAACCATCTGGATCGAGTAGCCGTCAGCGGAAACGGTTGGCATCACGTCCAGCGTAGGGCCGAATGGCAGTTGGTCGGTCGAAAACGTAATTTGGCTGCCGATGACGCCAGGCGACGAGTTTCCAAGGTTGTTTTGAGTGCCACCACTGGCGGTCTGGCTCAGGTCGACGCCTGTGACGATTTGAACGAGGTCAAGAACTGAGATGTGAGCCTGGCGTCCGCTCAACGTGGTCACTTTTGGAGCCGATAATAAGTCCGCGCCGGAACGTTGTTCGATGGCACGAATGGCGACGCGGAATTGCGGGTCAGTTAAAATCCCAGTCACCGTTCCGATCGTTGGAATGGTGTTATTATTGCCGTAAGTCTGGCGCAGACCTGAAGTCAGCAATGAGTCTGATGCCGCACTTCCGACTGCGCCAGCCCCAGGGATAAAGGTGCCGTCACCCAGTGGAATGCCCCCGCCAGGGAAAATTCCGCTCGGATTTGCCACAGTGGGATTGCCGGTGAATGACGGAGCCGTGCCACCCTGCAAACCGACGCGGCCACTAGCTGTCGTTGTGTTGCCAAGAAACCAGTCAAACCCGAGTGCTTTGCTATCGTCCTGCGTCATTTCGGCGAACTTGGCTTCAATGGTCAACTGCGGTGGTGCCTGGTTTAACATTTCAACGGCGGACTCAATGACTTCCAGGTCCGACAACGAACCGCGCACGAGCAACAGACCCGTGCGATCATTGAAGAAAACGCTCTTGCCCGGATCCGTTAAGTTGACTCCAGCCGCAGTAAAATAGGCTTTGACCATTTCATGCAGCGTTTGCGTGTTGTTGGTGCGGGTTACAAAATTCAAACCGACACCGGCCTGATTCCCCTGGTTACCTCCCTGACGGCCTCCTTGTGAAATCGGGCCAAGCGTAACACTGGGAATTTCGACTGTCGGCGCACCCGTTTGCCCACCTTGCCCACCACCACCTCGTTGCACTCCGCCGCCGCCGCCGCCACCGCCGCCTTGTCCAAACGTGCTCAAGTCAAGCAACCGTACGCCCTCTAGACCTTGAACAAAAGTATTCGGATCAACATGAAACATTTTGCTGTAAAGCGCTACTGCTTCCGGCGGTCGCGGCGAGAAAACAACCGCATAGTCTTCAATCGTGTATTTGATCGGCACATCCGCAACCTTCGTGATCGCATCCAAAACGTCAGACAATGTGACATCGGTTAGCGGTGGCGAAATCTTAATTGTCACCTGGGTCAAATCAACCGTCGTCGGGGCCACCGGAACCGCCGCGGTCGGCGTCGCTCCCGGAGGTGCGCCCGGTGGCGGCGTTTCAGGGGTCGGCGCCGCGCTCACTCCTGCATCGCTGTGCGGATTGATCAGGAAGTTAATTCCTTTCTGCTCAGGATCACGCTTCTTCGCTTCATCCCGCAAAGTCTTCAACACTTCACTTAAAGGCAGGTCGTAACTCACCTCGTTCAGGTGAATCGTTTCCAATTTGACAAAAATATTTTGGCGGCCTTTGGTCGTGAAAACGAGGTTCGTTCGCGCATACGGGTTCGGAACCGCAAGCCCGTCTTGTTTATGCGGCGGCAACCAGGAATGTTCGACCGTCAGCAACCGCTCCTTCTCGTGCTCTTCACGAGCCGAAGCGCGATTCTTGTAATCAGCTTCTTTGATCAAATCCAAATAGTAATACGCGGCCTTGCTGTTTGGATCGATTTTAATAGCCATCTTCAACTCCGCTTCTGCGTCGCGCAGTTTGCCCATTTCATAAAGCAACTTGCCGTTCTGGATGTGGGTGCCGATGTCGATTTTTTCCTTCTGAACTTCGGGAATGCGCCTCAAGGTGTTGTCGTCGGGCACTTGTCCCTTGCTTTCGAAAACCATGCGGTCAATTTCAATCTTCGCGATGCGCAACTTCTCATTCTGCGGCTGAACGTTCAACGCGTCGTTAAGCTCCTTCTGTGCCGCGAGCAAATCTCCGTTTTTCTGGGCTCGCTCGGCCAAAGCAACGCGTGTGCGAACCAATCCGTCCGACGCGGCTACCTTGTCGGCGTCCGCGTGCGGGTCACCGACCACGGTCAACGGCACTAAATTCCAGGCCGCCTGATAAAGTTTCGAAGCGTCGACCAGCCGATGTTTCTTTTCAGCGTCTGCCGCTTGAATCACTGTTTGGTGCAGGCGGATAGTAGCTTCCTGGCGTTTAACCGCCTCTTCTTCAGCGATCGCGTTGGCGTCCAGCCCTGAGGCGGGTTGAGCGCGCAACAGCGGCGCGATAACAAGGGCTGTCAATAAAACGAATAATTTGGCTGCGTCTCTCATGGTTTTGGATGGGAGTTTTTTAAAGCGAAAATCTGGTTATGGTGCAGGTGTGCCACTCCAATTAATGGTTGTTTGTTTGTCGTTCGACGTGGCTTGGACTCTAACGTCATTCTTGCTGATAGCAACAACTTTGTAAGTCTCTCCGGCCAGCGTAAATGTGTCACCTACACGTTTGTTTTTTAGACTCAAATTTGGCTCGGGCGGATAGGACAAATCAGCCGCATAACCGTCTATCTTTTGAAAAGGCAGTTGCGGAGTCACTGTGGTTATTTCTTGTGTGTCGAGCATCTGAACCTGGAACTCGGTTGGATTTTCAGGAGCACCTTTGATGCCGAGCAGCGTGAAGACAGCCTGACCACCGACTTTCGCGACGTCTTTGACATGAAGGTAAAGCGCATTTTTCTTACCCGACATTTTTTGGAAAAAGAAGTAATAACCCGTCCCCGCCGTCCGATCGAATGCCACTGTCAGATATAGAGGCCGAATATCTTTCACCACCAACGCCTCCGGTCCTTCCTTATAAATCTTTTGGTAAACAACTTGCGGAGGTCCTCCAGGCGAAGCGTTCGTCGTTATCATCTTCCACGTGACGGGATTGAATAAATTATGGTACTCCGGTGGAATCCCGCCGGCCAGCTGGACTGAAAACGGGGTTTGCAATGCGGCCAATGCATTTGATTGCACTGAAAAATCCACTGGCTTCCACGGCTTTGCAGGCGGTTCTCCGCCGGCGCGCTGGTTGATCTGCTCGCGCGCATCGCTGATCATCTTGGGCAGCCAAACCGCGGCGCCGAGCAGGCACAAAAGCACCACGCTCATGATGATCTTTTCGTAATGTCTCTTGATGAATTCCATTTTGCGCGCGGCTATTGTTTCACAAGCGGCTTGGGTTGAATCGCGTCGACGACCAACGTCACATACAGCGGTTGT
>JAICXV010000057.1 GCA_025934545.1 Verrucomicrobiia bacterium | reverse complement strand
TATAGCTGATGATGATGAAAGCCAGCTAACACACGAATTGTAGAATGGTGAGTTCGGTAATTGGCGAATTGCAAAATGGGATGGCAATTTGCTGAACCAAAATGGAATCAGTCCGCCGAGCAATCCGCCGCCCGTGCCGCCGCCAAGTTTCAGAACCGAACGCTTGAGCAACGCTTTGTCAGTGAGCGCGCGCAAAATATTTGCGACGGCGAAACCGGAGGGATAGGGCAACTGCATGCGATCCACTAAAATCGGCGTGTAGAACATGCCCACGCCGACGCCCAACATTCCGATGCAGGTGAGATACAGAATCAATTTCCACATCGGCGGTTGGGGCAAGCCGAGCCAGACCATCGCTTGCACGAGCACCGCCATGCCGGACATGCCGGCCACCGATGCGGCCATGGTTTGCATGTAATTTGCGCCGTGTTTTCCTTCTGAGCCGTAGCCATAAGTTACGATGCTTCCCAAAATTCCCGCCAGCACTTGTCCGCCGACAAAAAAGCCGAGGGAAAAATTCATGTAAGCGGCGGAAATACCACCGAGTGGGCCGAGGACGAAAATAGCGACGGCGGCGAGGAGGATGTAATAGCCGGGACTTCCGATCTTCGGCAGATATGACTTGGCCTTTACGTCGTGTGACTCTGCGGGCACGCCGCAATGTAACGAATCACGATTAGTGCGCAAAACGTAAATTCATAAATCGCTTCAGTTTTCCCCCGAACAACTTTTCACGTTGTGAGCACCCAAAACCGGCGTTACGTTGCAACGGCATGAATGTATTTGTCACCGGTGGAGCAGGGTATATTGGGTCGGTTTGCGTCGAGGAATTGCTCAATGCGGGCCACGACGTCACCGTTTACGATAATCTGACCGAAGGCCACCGGTCTGCGGTTGACACGCGCGCCGTCTTTATTCATGCGCGGCTCGGCGACAAGGATAATATCAACGAAGCGGTCCGCGATGCGAAGCCAGACGCGATCATTCATTTTGCGGCCAACGCGCTCGTCGGCGAATCGATGACCGATCCCGCCAAGTATTTTCGCAACAATGTCTGCAACGGCCTGAAATTGCTCGAAGCAGCGCGCGCTGCCGACGTGAAAAAACTCGTGTTCAGTTCAACGTGCGCGACGTACGGTCCGCCGGATAAAATTCCGATGACCGAAGATTTGCCGCAACGTCCGATCAATCCCTACGGTGAATCGAAGTTGATGTTCGAAAAAATTCTCAATTGGTACCACCAGATTTTTGGACTGGAATTTGTCGCCTTCCGTTATTTCAACGCCGCGGGCGCAAGCGAACAGTTTGGCGAACATCATCGCATCGAAACACATCTCATTCCGAATGTGCTCAAAGTGGCGCTCGGCCAGGCGACGCATTGCGATATTTACGGGACGGATTATCCGACGCCGGATGGCACTTGTATCCGCGATTACATCCACATCATCGACCTTGCGCAGGCACACATCGCCGCGATCCAACCGGGCAAGCAAGGCTTTTACAATTTGGGCAATGGCGATGGATATTCCGTTCGCCAGGTGATTGAAACGTGCGAAAAGGTAACCGGCACAAAAATTAAAACGGTCGAAAAACCACGTCGTCCCGGTGATCCGCCGCGTTTGATCGCTGCGGCGGACAAGGCGAATCGCGAACTTGGTTGGAAACCGCAATATCCGAAACTTGATCAAATTGTCGGCACCGCTTGGGAATGGCATCGCAAACATCCGACCGGCTATCCGGACTAGTTTAGAAGAACGCTTCGCGTCTTGGACTGCGCCGTCGTCCGGCGCGTTCATTTTTGCGAGTGCCTGTGAAATAAATCCAAAGCGCCGGACGACGGCGCACTCCAAAAGCTTCGCCTTCCGAAACGAGAAGCGCAGAGAACGAGAAGTTCTCTGCGCTTAATGCGTGTTTAACGTTGAAATTATTGCGGTGGCGGAACGTCTTGTGACACCGCGCGGTAATATCTGACTTGATCGCCCTTTGCGTCGGGATCGACGAAATCCACGGAGCCGTTGACGACTTGACTTGTGCAAATCGGCGTCCAGTTCATGAGGTCGGTCGTGTAATCGACATGGAACCAGGCGCCATCCGGGCCGTCGGCTTTTAAGTGGAAGCAACGATCGGTTGTCACTTCGCTTGCCGTCCGGATTTGTGGCTGGTCCAAAATGTAAGCGGCGGCGCGCTGCGGCGAACCGATGAGATAATTTGTCGCGAGCTTAATCTTCAGGATCACGGTCATGTTGATTTCCGGCGGTCCATCATCGATCGGCACCACGGTAATCAGCGCGCTGTGTTCACCTGCTGGAATAGTCACGCTCCCCGGCAACGCCAAATACTGCACGCCATTCGTGGCCGTGCCGCCGATTTCGTAGGAAACCGTCAAATCATCGTTCGTGCTGCCTTCGCGATGAACGCGGAACGTGGCCGATTTCGGTCCGCAATTTGTAATCAACTGCGGCAACGTCGCGCCGGAAATCCAATTCGACCATGTCGTCGTGTTCGTTGGGGCGATTCGCACCCAACAATTCGTTCCTTCGATGGCGATCGGATCAGGAGCTGAAATGTTGACGATGGGCGGCAGGTTCGATGGCGGCGGAGGTGGCGGCAGAATTGTTATGTTGACCGTTTGGGAAGTCGTCGTCGCGCCAACGTTGTCCGTGGCGAGTGCGGTGAGCGGATACGTGCCAACGGCCGCGTTGCTCCAGACCAGCGTGAAATAGTTCGTTGGGCATTCGGTGGTGCCGTTGGTGCGCGTGATGCAAGGATGTTGTGCGGCGCCGAGATCGTTTGTTCCAGCGAAGACTTCTACGCTGGCAACCGAACCATCAAGGTCGTACGCGTAAACGTAAATCGGAATGTTCACTGGCGAATGATAAGTCGCGCCATTGGCCGGACTCGAAATACGCACAACTGGAGGATAATTCGTCGGCGGAGGCGGAGCGGGGTTTACCGTAAAGTGAATTGGCGTGGAAAGAGTTGTCGCGCCCTGATTATCGGTCGCGAGCGCCGTCAGGTCATATACGCCGGCCGGAACGTTTGTGTAATAAATAGTAAATGGATTAATGGACGATCCGGAGAGGGGATTGTTTGTTTTTACTCCCAGACTCGAACCGTTGGCAAAGAACTCCACAGTTGCGACGTAGCCACCATCTTTGTCCGATGCTGATGCGCCAATCAAAATATTCGCTGGAGCAACAAACGACGCGTTATTCGTCGGAGTATAAATATGCACGCTCGGTGGAGAATTCGACTGCGTCGAACCGACAATCGTGATCACGACAGGAGCGGATGTCGTGCGCGCCTCGAGATTATCAATTGCAACAGCGGTGAGACTGTAGGTTCCCGGCGGCGGATTTGTCCAAACAGCATCATAAAGACCCGTTGAATCCGCCGTGCTGCTGCCGGCAAATGCAGTTGGGCCATTGAAGAAATAAACGCGTGAAATTGAGCCGTCGGCGTCGGAAGCCTGGGCCTGCAACAAGACATTGACCGGCGCAGTGAAGCTCGCGCCATTGGTTGGATTAACGATTGAAACAACCGGCGGTTGATTGGTTTCGTTGTCGAGAATCGAAATCGTCGCGGAGGCAGGCGAACCGACAATGTAGGTTGTCGGCAGCGCAAGAGGCGATGGAATGGCTGTCAAAATGGCGGTCTCGGTGCCTTCTGCCAGCGTGTCGTCAATCGGCTGCAAAGTGATGGACGCAAAATTTGTCCCCGCTGGAATCGTCACTGTTCCGGGCAACGCCACGTAATCGACGCCATTGGAAGCGGTGCCACTCATGCGATAGAAGACCGTGAGCGGATCGTTGGTCGGACCCGTGCGATAAACATGAAAGGTTCCGGTGTTGTCTCCCGGTTCGGATGCTTGAGCGTCGGGAGCGGCGACTGTCACGATTGGAATCGCGACTCCGGTGATTGTTACTTTCACCGGCGCGGAGGTTGAATGTCCGTCAAAATTGTCAATGGCCACAGCCGTCAGCGTGTAACTACCGGGTGCGGCATTGCTCCAGGTCAAATCGTAAAACCCGGCGCTATCTATCGCCGTCGTCGAACCGAGGTTTACCGAATTCGCATAGAAAATGACCCGAATGATGTTGCCATCGATGTCGGATGCCTGTGCCTGGAGCGGAATATTTACCGGCGCAGAAAACGACTGGCCGTTCGTCGGATTGAGCAATGTGATCGACGGCAATTGGTTGTCATTGTCCAAAATTGTGACCGTTGCGCTGGCCGGCGAAATGACTCCGAAAGTCGCGTTCGACGTTAAGGTGAGGGTGACGGATTCAGGCAGTTCGGGAATCGAATCGTCAATGGCCTGCACCGCGATTGTGGCGTTGCTCGAACCCGCGGGAATCAGAACCGAGCCTGGCAATGTGATGTAATCGACCCCATTCGAAGCCGTGCCGGAAATGGTATAAGGCACGAGCAAATCATTGGTCACCGGCGTATAGAAACGTGTGACCGTAAATTGCCCCGTTTGTCCACTTTCCGTGGCAATCGAGACAGTGGCCTTGATGCTGACGAACGGCGGATGGTTTGTCTCATCGGCTCGAACGGCAGTGGATACAAAAAGGAGGGAAGATGCTAGAACGGAGAACCAGCCAGTTTTCATAGGACTACGGTTTTGTTTTGCGAAACTACGTTGCTCTGGACCCAGCATTAGAGGATGCCCTAATTGGCCTATTAGTCAAGTTAAAGGCCCTGTGCGTTTGACGGCACAAATTGGCTTCGTTTCGCATGGGATGCTATTATACTCAATCGACATCCGGAACCCACGCGAGCATCGCTCATAAATGCAACAACTTAGGCAAATACTGTGTCTCGTCGCGTTGGTTGTGGCAACGACGGTGAGCCGCGCGCAGACGATTGCCGCGCAAATCGATTCCATCCTTTCTGGCTCTGCCGTCATCAATAACACGTGGACGATCCTGATTGAGAATGCCACCGGCACAGCGGCGTATTACCAAAAAAATCCGACCACGACCAAAGCCCCTGCGTCGAACGTTAAAATCTTTACGACCTCCGGAGCGTTCGGCTTGCTCGGCACCAATCACTGGTTTGAATCGCGCGTTTATCGAAACGGCACATTGGCCAATGGCACGCTGACGGGTGATTTGAATTTAGTAACCGAACATGACATCACGTGGAACGACATCACATTCGGGACGGGCGGGGCGCGCAAGCCACTCGACCGCATCGCCACTCAACTGAAAGCCCTTGGCCTGACCAATGTCGTCGGCAATGTCCAAGTCTACGGTGTTTGCATATACAATTATCCCGACACCGCTGACACGCGCGATACCGCCAACCAAGCAACTTACAATGCGCAAGGCGCGACAGCCTTTGTCGCCGCGCTTAATGCGCAAGGCATCACGGTCTCGGGCTCGGCGCTGGGTCAAACCGGTTTCACCGCGCCGGGAACGTTGATGTATACACATAAATCGACGGACCTCACCTACAGCGGCAAACCGTTACGGCTCGATGTCGCATGCATTCCGCTTGCGAAAAACAGCGCCAATGCGATGGCGGACGAATTACTGCGGCACATCGGCTATAAGATTAGCGGCACCGATTCTTTTGCTGCCGGAGCGACGCAGGTCTTCAATTGGCTGAGCACAAACGTTGGGCTCAGCACGGCGGGGATGGTGATGCAAGACGGCTCCGGGCTATCTCACAGTGATCAGTTTAGCGCACGTGAAGTCGTCACACTCGTTCGCTTTATGACGACTCACTACGTGAGCTGGCCGACGATTCTTCCCATCGGCTGCGTCGACGGCACTATCAGCAGTCGTTTTTGCGGGACGGATGGCGCAAATCAGGTCCATGCCAAAACCGGTTCACTCAGCATTTCGATCGCGCTAAGTGGCTATATTGACAACAAATACGACAATCGACGTTATTACTTTTCGTTTATTGCCAACAATTCGGCGGGGATCGATCAAACCTCGACACGCAACGCCATCGACAGTTGCGTCGTGCTCATGGGCGCGCGTGGCGTGCCAATCAGTCCGCGACTGTGGTCGGTAACGAACTCTGGAAATAATTCTATCACTGTCAATTGGACCGACGAAGGCTTTGTCCGAACCGGATACAAAATTTACACGAGCAGCGACGGTCTGAATTTTAATCCATCAACGACGCTCAGTTCCTCTACTCAAAAGTATGTCGACATTGGTCTGACGCCTGGCGCGAAGCGATATTACCGGGTCAGCGTTATTGGCAGCGGTGGCGAAAGTCCGTTCTCCAAAGTTTACGGTGCGCAGGTCAGTCCCGATCCGCCGATTCTTGTCGTCGACGGCAACGACCGTTACCAATTTCAAACGACTGATAATCCGCAGGCGACCAATCACGCATTTGCGGCCATCGCGGAACAGAACATCAGCGGACCGGCGTTTGACACGGCTTATCACGGCGCGATTGCCGATGGTACCGTGAAGCTCACGAATTATCCTGCGGCCATCTGGCTTTGCGGCGAACAGTCCACTCAAGACCGCACGTTCGATGCAACGATGCAACCGCTCGTGACTACGTTCCTCAATAAGGGCGGAAACTTTTTTGTGTCCGGTTCGGAAATTGGTTGGGACCTTGACCGCGATTCAGGGCCGGCCGCTGCGGATAGGAGTTTTTATCACAACCAACTCCGGGCCGCCTTCAACGGCAACGTGCACGATGATGCCGGCACATATAATTTCACACCGCTGGCCGGCGGAATATTCCTGGGTGATGCCAGCGGATATTTCGACAATGGCGCTTATTTCGAAAACATCGCCTTTCCGGACGTTCCGACCCCAACCAACGGCAGTATCGCCGCGATCAATTACGTCGGTGGCCTGGCCGGCGCGGCGGGGCTGACCTATGATGGTTCGCTTGGTGGCGGCAAGGTGGTCAATTGGGGTTTCCCGTTCGAAAGCATTACGAATTCGCCGTTACGCGACGCTTATATGTCCGACGTGCTGCGGTTCTTCAACTTGCTAAGCGCGCCGGTGATTTTACCGACAATTGTGAGCGGCGACACGCTCACACTACACTGGACGACCAGCGCCGGTGTAAAGTATCGCGTCCAATACACAACCGATCTCGGTTCTGGCACATGGACGACGTTGTCGCCAGACGTTCTCGCAAGTTCGATAACCGCTTCTAAAACCGACACCGTCAGCACCACGCCGCGCTTCTATCGCGTCCTCCTCTTAAACTGAAAAAGGGTGCTAGATTGCCTTGGGGAGGACGAATGAGATTTCGACACGATGAAGTTTTGGCAGAACATTGGACCGATTTGCGCGCAGCCATTAAAGAGCGCTGGCCGGATCTCGACGACGTGGAAATTGAACTGATCGCCGGCCAACCTGACATGCTCACCGGCGTGCTCCAGGAACATTACTGGGTGACCAAAGAAGAAGCCGAAGAACAGATCGGTGAATTTGAAGATGAAGTTCTATCCGGCGAAAAACCGCTCTTACACGCCACCGCTTAGAATCGATTCGATGTAGGCGATGTCAGCTTTGGTCGTAAGCTTTGGATTCGGGGCCGCAACATGAACCAGCTTGACGGGTTGCTCGATAAGCTCGCACGCCGCGGTATCGTCGGTGACCTGCACTTTTAATTTCTGAACTTCGGCTAAAGCACGTTTAATGACGCCGACCCGAAACGTTTGCGGCGTTTGCACCGACCAGAGCCGCGACCGGTCGAGATGCCGTGAAATGTGTTCGCGATCCTCCGATGCTTTGATTGTATCTGTTACCGGCATGGCGGCGACCGCTGCGCCAATTTCTTTTGCGGCTTCGATGCATCGCTTAATTAACTCGTTCGAAGTGCAGGGGCGCGCCGCATCTTGAATCGCGACGACTTCGGTTTTTTCGGGCAACGCATTGAGCCCATTCCAAACCGAGTCCTGCCGTTCCTTGCCACCGGCCACGAGAGTGAACGGTTTTTTAAATCGAAACTGCGCTGCCATTTCGCTGAACATTTTCTGATTTCCATCGCGCACGACCACGATGATGTGTTCAATGTCCGGCGATTGATCGAACCGCTCCCACGTGTGCGCGACCAGCGGTCTGCCGGCGATTTCGAGGAACAATTTGTCCTGGTCGATTCCCATGCGCGTTCCCTTGCCCGCGGCAACTATGATGGCACAAGTCATTCAACCCTTTGTAACAGCCGACGTGGGAAGGCTCAAACTTCTTTCTGCGTTCGCGAAAATTGAGCTAGCGCCGTTTTCGTCGCGCTATCCAGATGATGACGACCAAAATTACCAAAGCTGCCGCGACCCAAACTAAATCCAAGCGGAACATAAACGTCACGTCGCTTTTTGACGTTACCGGTCCCGCATTTGTAATTGGCAGATTCGCCACGTTCGTTTGCGCTTGAACACTAGTTACTGTATTCGACTGAGCTGCCGGTGTTGGAGTTGCATTCGGCTCTCCTTTTTGCCTCGCTCGTATGCTCGCGTCATATTCCGCTCGCAGCTTGGCCACGTCCGCCTGCATCGCTTTGACATCCACCGGGTGCGCTTTCCAAAACATGCCGTATTGGTTGTAGCCTTTATTCATGTCGAGGTAGCAATTGAGCGCGTGCTGATGGCTCAACCACGGCTGCGGAATGCCGCAATATTTGATGATCGCGTTATACCAACTTTCAATGTCGTCGGGCTTCGCAAAATCTGGTTTCGGATTTTCGTCGTAAAACTTTTTCAACAATGCGGCGGCGCCCTGAATGTTCAACTCCGGATCGTCCTTCAAATCCTGCGGCGTTTTGCCGATCAATTGCGCTGCTTCGGTCAGGCTGTGGCCGAAATGATCGTTGTCCTGAAGGAACATGATCCCGTAACCGCGCGGTCGGCCGTTCTCCGGCGAAACGGTTTCGCCCTCGGGCCATTGCAAATGTTCCCAGCGCGTTTCGGCGAAGGCGACTGCGGCCAAAACATCAGGTGGCAC
>JAICXV010000072.1 GCA_025934545.1 Verrucomicrobiia bacterium | reverse complement strand
TTTAATCACAAACTCGATTCGTTGATCCATCTGCTGGGTCTCTTTCCATGGCATCGACAACGTCTCTCAACGCCGCCTCTACCTGTAAAGTGTTACCCATGTTCTGAACCATCTGTGTTACCTATGTTCTGAACCTGCACCATCGCCGACGGGCAATCGCCAATAGCAAAACTGAAATGTTACTTCAGTTCTTTTAGCAATTGGACGGCGGTGTCGGCGAGGCGTTCGCCGGTGCCGGGGACGACGCGCGAATTGATCGCTTCGTAGCTGCCTTGTTTGAAGCCTTCGATGGTCGGGATGTAGCACGGACGATCGTTGGCGATGGACATAACCATGGTGTTTTTGAAGGGAGAACGTTTTTTGATGTCGAGACCGAATTCGACGAAGATTTCCGCCGGTAAGGTGACGAGAGCTGTGTCGTCGCTCAAACGAAAGGCCTGGACTTCCAACGGAAGCTGCGCTCCGCGACGTTCGAGGTCGAGGGCTTTGACGAGGCGGACTTTAGAATAGAAATCGACTTCGTCGGTGCCGATGAGGCGGACTTTTTTGCGGGCGTCGGCGATTTCCTGGGGAGTGGTTTTTTGGAGGTCGGCGACAATGATTTTGCTGCGAGCGGCGATGGACGGTTTGTTTAGTGTTTCAAGATTTGGCAATGCATTCAGGACGGTTTGGCCAACCATTTTTCCGTAGCGCTCGGAGGCGGCGGAGGATTTGAAGTCTTCGACTTTGTGGTGGTTGATCTGGTTGAGATTACCGCAGGTGCCCGCGCCAAAGGCTGAGACGTAATCGGGCCCGAGAACTTTTCGGAGGGTTTGTTGGAGCCAGTATGGATAGTCGGCGCTGAAGTCGGTGCCGCCGGTGGTGTCGGCGTGCATGGCGAAAACGGTGAGGCCGCCGACGGGTTTTTCCCCGTGCAAGACTTCGACGATGCCGACGTCGTGATCGACTGGACCGGCGTCACGGACGAAGTTGGGATTGTTGGCCCCGACGTTCCAGCCAACTTTGCCGTTTTTCATGATGGAGCGGCGGTTGAACGGCAAATAGTCCTGCTGCGCGATGCCGACGCGAAGTTGGGAGGGCGCGAGTTTGGCGTTGGCCTGGCGAAGGGCTTTGACGATTTGATCGGCGGCATACGGCGGGTACTCGATGGTTTGGTGAGGATCTTTACCGTATTCGGCGATGGCGTCATCGTTGAAAAAAGTGCCGCGGACGTCGTTGAAAAGCGGGCCGGTGTGGCTATGGGTCGCAAGGATGGCGATATTCTCTTTGGGGATGTCGCAGAGTTGGGCGGCACGATCGCGCGCATTGTCGGAGATCGGCAGCGTGACCTGAACGAGGTCGCAGAAGACGAGGGCCATTTTTACATTGCCTTGTTTGAAGACCATGGCTTTGGCCTTGAGCGGATCGTGGATGCCGGTGCTGAAACGTTCGTCAAAGTAACCGGCCATACGATAGCCGACGGGCGGGGTGATGTCGGCTTCGGCGACGCCGACTTCGAGCGGCGCGGAATTATTGGGCGTTTTTTGCGCGCTAGCGCAGCTGACAAAGGCGAAGAGAAAGGGAAGAGACAGCAGACGGAGAATTTTCATACGAGGATTTACGATGCGCGAAGGGTGAGTGCCGGTTCAAGACAAATCAATTTAGCCACTAATGAAACACGGATTGAACACGGATTCTAATTGAAGAAAATGCCTCTGATCTGTGTTTCATCCGTGTTCAATCCGTGGCTAAAAAGAATTCAAAGTCCTTGTCGCGCTCACGCGGTAAGATTAGTTTCTGACACTTAAATGACACCTGAACTGGTCACTAACGCGTTGAAGAATGTGAAGTATCCGGGGTATTCGCGCGATATCGTTTCGTTTGGTTTGGTTAAAGATGTTGTCGCCAATCACGGCGCGGTGTCGGTGGCTATTCAATTGACGAGTGGCACGGCGGATGTGGCGCAACAGATCAAAGCTTCGGCGGAACAAGCGATTCGCGCATTGCCGGGCGTGCAGCATGTGCATGTGAATGTGCTGATGCCAACGACGACGCCGGGCGCCGCCCCGGTTCAGCAAAGTCCCTGGCAAGGCCAGAATAAAGTTCCGGGAATCAAACGCGTTGTCGCGGTCGCCAGCGGAAAAGGCGGCGTCGGCAAGTCGACTGTTTCGGTGAATCTCGCGTGCGCGCTGCAACAACTGGGTGCGCGGGTTGGTTTATTGGATTGTGATATTTATGGGCCGAGTATTCCGTTGATGATGGGGATCAATCGCAAGCCGACGGTGAGTGAACATGAAAAGCTCGTTCCGCCATCCAATCACGGAGTCAAATTGATGAGCATGGGATTTCTGATCGAAGGCGATGCGCCGGTGATTTGGCGCGGGCCGATGATCATGAAAACGATCCAGCAATTTTTCAGCGATGTGGAATGGGGTGACCTGGATTACTTGCTGGTTGATTTGCCGCCCGGCACTGGCGACGCGCAGCTTTCGCTTTGCCAAACCGTGCCGCTCGATGGCGGTGTGATTGTAACGACGCCGCAGGAGGCATCAGTTGGCGTGGTGCGCAAAGGGGTGGCGATGTTTGAAAAGGTGAACGTGCCGATTTTGGGGATTGTGGAGAACATGAGTTATTTCACCGCACCGAACGGCGACCGCGTGGAGATTTTCGGGCATGGCGGAGGGCGAGCGGAGGCGGAACGCAAGAATGTGGCTTTTTTAGGCGAGATTCCGATCTTCACCGAAATCCGCGAAGGCGGCGATAAGGGCGTGCCGGTAATGGTGAGCAGCCCGAAATCGGCTCCGGCACAGGCGTTTGCAAAGCTGGGCGAGGCCCTCCGCAAGCAGTTGGGGTAAGATATATCAGGCTTTGGCGCAGTTGCTTATGGAGGGAACCCCCATTTCGTTTGATTCCAAATTAAGGATTTGTTAACGTCCAGATGTATTTACCAATAAATCGGCTCAATATGTCCAACTCACTTGAAACGGGAAGCGGGACTGACATGGTGAAGCGATCGTCCTTGTATCGCGAATTCCAAGCCGAGCGGGAGGAAATTCTCCGGCACAAATGGATTGAATCTGAAAAGGCCGGTCACGATATCGGCTTTGAACGGGCGTTGACGGATTGGATTGTAAAACACCGCGCGAAATGGCGTCGGGGTCGTCAGCACGAGAAGAATTGATTTTGCGAACCGGAGTGAGGAGTGTGGTCCGGTTCGATTTGAATAGCGCAATCCGATTTTAAGTTGAAGCGGACTGAAGTCCGCAGTCCTATAAAAGTTTCCTTTAACGCGATCCAGAGAGGTCGCCAAGGATATGAATAAACATTTTAAATTTGCCAGCCCTGCCAACCGTCCTAAGGTTGTCAGGGTTTTCTTATGCCGCAAACGACCATCATCATGAACGCCGGCGCGATGCAGCGCGCCCTGACACGCATGGCGCACGAAATCGCCGAAAGCAATGAATCGGGCGCGGACGTCGTCCTTATTGGAATTCAACGCGGCGGCGTGCTCGTCGCACAACGGCTGGCGAAAATTGTCAGTGAAATTTGGAAAAATGCGGTGCCGACGGGAACGCTCGATGTCGGCATGCATCGCGATGATCTGGCGGCTCATGCCGCGCCGCCGATGCATCCGACGGTGATTCCGTTCGATGTGGCAGATAAGACGGTGATTTTGGTCGATGACGTTTTGTTCAGCGGACGGACGACGCGCGCTGCGCTGGATGCGTTGAATGATTTTGGCCGGCCAAAACGGATTCAACTGGCGGTGTTGGTCGATCGCGGCCATCGCGAGTTGCCGATTAAAGCGGATTTTGTGGGCAAGAATGTTCCGACGTCGCTGAGTGAGAAAGTGATCGTGCGTTTTCGTGAAGAAGATGAAACCGATGAAGTTGTGATCGAAAAAACATGACCTGGCATCGCAAACATTTGCTCGATATCGAGTCGCTGTCCGCGTCGGAGATTATGACGGTGCTGGACACGGCGCGGGCGTTTAAAGCGGTCGGCACGCGCGCGATTAAAAAGGTGCCGGCGTTGCGCGGCAAGACGGTCGTGAATTTGTTTGTCGAACCTTCGACCCGCACACGAATTAGTTTTGAATTGGCCGAACAACGGTTGAGCGCGGACATCATTAATTTTAGCGCGGAAGCATCGTCGCTCAAAAAAGGCGAAACCCTCAAGGATACGGCGCGCAATTTGGAGGCGTTGAATGCGGACATGATCGTGATGCGGCACAGCGCGAGTGGTGCACCGCATTTTCTGGCGCGTTTTCTGCGAGCGAGTGTGGTGAACGCAGGCGATGGCGCGCACGAGCATCCGACGCAGGCGTTGCTGGACACTTTTACCGTGCTGGAAAAGAAGGGAAAGGTGGCCGGACTGAACGTGACGATTCTCGGGGATATTTTATATAGTCGTGTGGCGCGTTCGAATATTTGGGCGCTGACGAAGTTGGGCGCGAAAGTGACATTGTGCGGCCCGTCGACGCTCGTCCCGAGGGTGTTCGAGGAAATGGGCTGTCGCGTGACTTACGATGTCGAGGAGGCGATTCGCGAGGCCGATATTATTAATCTGTTGCGCATTCAGCACGAACGCCAACGCAAGACGATGTTTCCGGGCATTGGTGAATACGCGAGTTTGTTTGGTTTGAGCAAGGCGCGTCTGGCGAGAACGAAACCGGACGCGCTGATCATGCATCCCGGGCCGATCAATCGCGGCGTGGAGATTGATAGCGAGATTGCGGATTGTGGCCGGTCGGTGATTCTCGACCAGGTGACGAATGGGCTGGCCGTGCGGATGGCGGTTTTATTCCTGCTCAACGGCGGCAAAGGCCCCCAGGAAATCGCAATTTAAAGTTTCTTTGAATTGACTTCCCATCGGTGTCGTCAGGAAAATACTACCTTTATGACCGAGCAAACTAACTCCCTGACGTCCCGTCGTGATTTTATTAAAACAACTGGCACTGTTGCCGCCGTTTCGGCCCTTGCGGGCGTAGCGATTCCGCGCGTGCATGCCGCTGGCAATGAGGAAATTCGGGTGGTCCTTGTCGGTTGCGGCGGGCGCGGCACGGGCGCCGCTGGTAATGCGTTGTCGGTCCAAAATCGCGGGCCGATCAAGTTGGTCGCGATGGCGGATGCATTTCAGGATAAACTGAACAGCAGCTTTGATACGCTGAACAAAGATTTTTCCGCCAAGATGGACGTGCCGCAGGATCGGCGGTTTGTGGGGTTCGACGGTTACAAGAAGGCAATGGATTGTCTGCGCCCCGGCGATATCGTCATTTTAACGACGCCGCTGGCATTTCGCGGTTTGCATTTCAAATATGCCATCGACAAGAACCTGAACGTGTTCATGGAAAAGCCGCTGACGGCGGACGGGCCATCGACGCGCCGCATGTTGCAGTATGCTGAAGAATCGGTGCAAAAGAATTTGAAGGTCGGCGTTGGGCTCATGAGCCGGCACAGCCGCGGAATGCAGGAATTGCACAAGCGCGTGCAAGACGGACAAATCGGAGAAATTATTTTGATGCGCTGCTATCGCATGGCGGGTCCGCTCGCGAATTGTTTCGTGCCAAAAAAGCCGGCGAACATGACCGATGTTGAATATCAGATCCGCAACTTCCATGCATTCATTTGGGCCAGCGGCGGGATGTTCAATGACTTTTACATTCACCACGTCGATCATTCGTGCTGGATGAAAAATGCGTGGCCGATTAAAGCGCAAGCGCTCGG
Source organism: Verrucomicrobiia bacterium (assembly GCA_025934545.1). GTDB lineage: Bacteria > Verrucomicrobiota > Verrucomicrobiia > Limisphaerales > Palsa-1400 > JAICXV01. Next base: position 2,330 of record JAICXV010000072.1, on the reverse strand, counting down.
CGGCCGGCATTATCGCGGGAACATGGTCGATCAAAATCTCGACACGTATTCGGTCGAATATACTTATGCGGACGGCGCGACGTTGTTGATGGATGGCCGGTGCATCGTTGGTTGTGCCGATATTTATAATAGCGCGGCGCACGGCAGCAAAGGTATGGCGGTCATGGCGGCGAACGGCGATTGCGGCGGGCCGCAGAAGATTTTCAGCAGCCAGCATCAGACGAAAAAAGGCCTCAAGTGGGAAGCGAAGAACAATCCGAACCCATATCAAAACGAATGGGACGATTTGATCGATGCGATTCGCCAGGACAAAAAATATAACGAAGCTCAATACGGCGCTTTTGCGAGCAACGCCTGCAACCTCGGCCGTCTGGCGGCGCACACCGGTCAGATCGTCACGTGGGAAGAGGCGCTCAATCACGAACACGAGATGGCGCCGAATATTGGTGACCTGGAACTGGGTCCCGGACCGTTGCCGTCGGATGCCAACGGGAAGTATCCCGTGCCGATGCCGGGCATCACGACAAAGCGCGAATACGATTCGGTCCGCACTTAGTTATTTTTGGTTCGTCGGGCAGTCCACGTCCTGAGGCTTGAGCTTTGTTCAGAAAGCTGAGGCTCCGGCGTGGGCTGCTACAGAGTAGAGAAAAGTAGTTTCTTCCATTCGGCTATTTCCCGATAGCACGATTCGCCGTGCTCCTCATTGAGATGCGTGCTTTGGGTGCGAGGTTAGTCCACAGGGAATAAATCCAGAAAAACAAAACGCATATGAAAAAAATTCTAGTTGTAGCGGCGGCGGCACTGATGATGGCGGGGTGCAACCGGGATAACACCGCAAATGAATCCGCCGGTGCACAGAAAGACGCAATCAATGCGAATGAAAAGGCGCAAAAAGACGCTTTGAACGCGCAAAAGGATGCCATTTCTAAACAAGCGAGCGAACAAAAGGACGCGGTCAGCGCCCAGGCTAAAGCAGCGAAGGAACAGATCAACGCCAAGAAGGACGAGATCGATGCTCAAGCCAAAGCAGCGAAGTCTGAAGCTGACGCTCAGGCCAAAGCAGCCGACGCTCAAGGCAAGGCTCTTACCGAATCCGCTGGCGCAACGACATCGACCGACGCGAGCACCAACGATGGCTTGATCAAAGCACGCGTGCGCGCAGCGCTCTTGGGTAACACTGGCGACGCCAGCAACCCGGCCGCCGTCAGCGCGAATCCGAATGCGCCGAAGAACCTGAACGTTGATGTCAGCAATGGCAAAGTGACGTTGAAGGGCTCTGTCGCGAGCGATTCTGCCAAGATGGATTGCGAACAACGCGCCAAACAAGTGGCGGGCGTGACCGCAGTCGACAATCAATTGGAAATTAAGACTCAGTAATTAACGCAAACTATCGCGAGACCGGCCATGGAAACGTGGCCGGTCTTTTCCGTTTCAGGAATCGTCAACGCGATAGCGCGGTGGTGAATCGGTAGGTGCCCGAACCGACTTCAATGAGGGTGAAGTCGCCGTTCGTTGAAACTTTGCGCACGCCTGCGGTTTTTTCCAAATTGGTTTCCGATCCGCGTTGACCCTCTTCGATTTGTTGCGGGTCTTTTGTTTGCAAATAAACGGTGGCGGTGGTGTTGGCGGGGACGGAGATGTTTAAGCAAAACCGATTGTTTTTGAGATAATACCACTCGGTAGCGATGGTTCCGTAAACGGAGTCATAAGTTGCCTTGGCGGAGGAGCCGCCCACACGTTGTGGTTTGATGATAAAATGTTTGAAGCCCGGCGATTGCGGGTCGGGCTCAATGCCGGCGACGGTTTTGTAAAACCACGCGAGAATGTCGCCGTACATAATGTGGTTGCGCGAATCGTTGCCGTTCCATTGTTCCCAAAGCGTTGTCGCACCGTTGGTGATCCACCAACCCCAGCTCGGTGGAGTGGTTTGTCTCGCGATCTTCGACGCGAGCCGCGCCTGGCCGTTATCGGAGAGGGCGGTCAGGAGATATTTCGCGCCGAGAATGCCGGTGTCGATGTGGTCGTCGGTTTTGTGGATCGCGTTGACCAGGTTAGTCAGGACGCGATCGCGATTGGCGGGTTCGCACAGGCCTTGATACAAGGCACAGCTTAGTGAGGTTTGGCTACCGTTGCCGTATACACCGGTTTCGGGTTTGTAAAATTTGTTGTTGAACGAAGTTTTGATCGCAGCGGCGAGGTCGGTGTATTTCTGCGCGTCGGTTTCTTTGCCGAGCAATTTCGCGGCAAGCGCGACGATTTGCGCATCGCGATAGAAATATGCGGTCGAAGTGATGTCGGTTGGGGTAACGGTTTTGGCCGGAGCCCAGTCG
>JAICXV010000267.1 GCA_025934545.1 Verrucomicrobiia bacterium | reverse complement strand
GTTAGCTTAACAAAAAGTGTGCGACCACACACGGTAGGCAACTCAGCGCGTTGTCCGGATGTCTAAATCGATGTCCCTAACGAGTTTGTTTGTTTTAAGCAGATGATTGATTTGTTATTCAAGATAAATCGTTTAGACCGTTAACGCCCTCGACGAGCTATATTAATATATCGTCGTTTGACGAGGTCACTATGGATCGGCCGGAACGTAGCCTTATCGAAATCCGCAAGAAAACGGGCGGACGTAATGCTTACGGCCGTGTTACTGCGCGCGGCATCGGCGGCGGGCACAAGCAATTTTATCGGTTGGTCGACTTCAAACGCCAAAAACATGGTGTTGAAGCTGACGTTCTCGCTATCGAATACGATCCGATCCGCACGGCTCGCCTCGCGCTCCTTCAATATAAGGACGGCGAAAAGCGCTACATCATTGCTCCTCACGGTTTGGCCGTTGGAACGAAGTTGATGAGCGGACCTACCGCTGCTCCGGAAACTGGCAATTGTCTTCCGCTCAAAAGCATCCCGGTCGGCATCCCCATTCATAATATCGAAATCACTCCTGGACGTGGCGGTCAGATGGTGCGCACAGCCGGCGGCGCGGCGACTTTGATGTCGCGTGACGCAGGGTATGCGACGGTCCGTCTTCCTTCAGGCGAAGTTCGCCGCATTCACGAAAGCTGCTATGCGACGGTTGGCCAGGTTGGAAATCTCGAGCACGAAAACATTACGCTCGGTAAAGCAGGCCGTTCGCGTCATCGCGGTATTCGCGGTATTACGCGCGGTGTCGCTCGTAACCCTGTTGACCACCCGAACGGTGGTGGCGCCGGTAAATCCAAATCAGGTGGCGGTTGGCAACAATTGACGTCGCCCTGGGGCCTCTTAGCCAAGGGTTATCGCACCCGTAACAAGCGCAAATATTCCAATCGTTTTATTTTGGTGCGCCGCGATGGTCGCCCGATGAAGCGCAAGTAATTTTAAACTGAACGTTAAACTTTGAATTAATATATGGGTCGCTCAATTAAAAAAGGTCCATTCATTGACCAACATTTGCAGGACAAGATCGACAAGGCGAAAGCCGCGAAGTCCAAGTCGCCGATCAAGACCTGGTCGCGCCGTTCGATGATCACTCCGGATTTTGTCGGGCTGACGTTCAACGTGCATAACGGCAAAGTTTTCAACCCGGTGTTCGTCACGGAAAACATGGTCGGCCATCGTCTGGGCGAATTTTCTTTGACCCGAACCTTTAAGAAACACGGCGCGCACACCGCCAAAGCGGAAGCGAAGTAGAATTATGCAAGTTCAGGCTATTACAAAAAACGTTCGCATGTCCGCGCAGAAAATGCGCGAAGTGGTGCGTCAGATTCAGGGCCTCCCCGCGCCGCAAGCGCAGGCTGTCCTGGCGGTCATTCCCCGCAAGGGCGCCCGCATCGTCGCCAAGACGCTCAAGTCTGCCGTCGCCAATGCCGAAGATTTGAAGGCCAATCACAAGGACTTCGCCGGTTTCAAAACCGATCGTCTCCGCGTGAAAGAAGCTGTCGCCGGCACTGCGACGAGCATGAAGCGCTTTACTCCCAAGGCCCGCGGTTCCGCCGGTCCGATCATCAAACGCAATTGCCACGTTAAAATCACTGTCTCCGACGAATAATTATGGGCCAGAAAACTAATCCAGTAGGTTTACGAATCGCCGTCAATAAAGACTGGGGCTCGAAGTGGTTTGCCGAAAAGAAAGAATTCGGCAAGTTGCTCGCGGAGGACCGCAAGATTCGCGAAATTCTCAAAGGCAAACTCGAAGGCGCTTCCGTTGCCCGCATCGGCATCGAACGCGCTGCTTCGCGTTGCCGCATCACCATTCACACCGCTCGTCCCGGTGTCGTCATCGGCCGCAAAGGCGCTGAAATCGACAAGATCAAAGAAGATCTCAGCAAGATGACCGGCAAAGAAGTTTACGTCGACATCATGGAAATCAAGCAACCTGAGGTGGATGCCCAACTCGTTGCTGAAAACGTCGCGCTCCAATTGGAACGCCGTGTTTCGTTCCGTCGTGCCATGAAAAAATCCGTGCAAGTCGCCATGGATTTCGGCGCTGAAGGCATCAAGATTCGCGTGGGCGGCCGTCTCGGCGGCGCTGAAATTGCGCGTGTTGAAAAATATCACGAAGGCCGCGTTCCGCTGCACACCTTGCGCGCGAACATCGATTACGGTTTCGCCGAAGCACACACGATGTATGGCAAACTCGGCGTCAAATGCTGGATTTGCAAAGGCGACGTGAAAGTTGAAAAGAAAGAAGCAACACCAGTCCAGGCACCGGCCCAGTCCCCTGCCCCGGCTCCAGCTGCAGCATAACGATTAACATTTTTTGAACCATGCCACTTCAACCAGCAAGAGTTAAATATCGCAAGATGCATCGCGGCAGCCGGACCGGCATCGCGATCCGCGGCGGCACCGTTGCTTTCGGTGAATACGGCCTGCAAGCGCTCGAACGCTGCTGGCTCGACACCAAGCAAATCGAAGCCGCCCGTGTCGCTGTCACCCGCTTCATGAAGCGCCGTGGCAAAGTTTGGATCCGCATCTTCCCGCAAAAATCTTTCACCAAGAAACCGCTGGAAACCCGTATGGGTAAGGGCAAAGGCCCTCTCGAATCGTGGGTGGCGGTCATTCGTCCGGCGAACGTGTTGTTCGAAGTGGACGGTGTTCCGGAAGCGATCGCGCGCGAATCGATGCGTTTGGCCGCGACGAAGCTGCCGATCAAAACGAAATTCATTTCACGTCACGCTGCTCTCTAAACGGTATGAAGATGTCCGAAATTAAAGATTTAACATTGCAAGAGGTGACGGCCAAGAGCCGGGACCTGCGCCAGGAGCGGTTCAATCTGCGCCTTCAACAAGCCAGCAGCCAGCTCGAAAAGCCGGCCCGTTTGCGCGACCTGCGTCGCGACATCGCGCGCCTGGAAACCCGCGCAACTGCACTGCGCAAGCAATCACCTGCAAAGACGAAATAACTGAGGAACTATGCCCGAAGATACAAAAGGAAACGCAGGCAGCTCGGCTGCAGTTGATACCGCGGACGATCGCGGTCATCGCAAGGAACGTCTCGGCAAGGTCATCTCCAACAAGATGACCAAGACCATCGTCGTGCGCGTTGAGCGCCGTTTTCCGCATCCAAAATATAAAAAGGTCGTGACCAGCTTTTCCAAGTTTTACGCCCACGACGAAAAGGGCGAAGCCAAAGTTGGCGACGTGGTGTTGATCCGCGAAACGCGCCCGCTCTCCAAGTTGAAGCGCTGGCGCTTGACCCAGGTCCTGGAAAAGGCCCCGCAGATTTCGCCCATTAACGCTTAAGAATTTATGTTGCAAGTTCGCTCCAGTTTAGACGTAGCCGATAACACCGGCGCCAAGCGCGCCTGGGCCATTGGCGTCATCGGCCGCAATCAGCGTTATGCCGGCATCGGCGACGTGATCAAGGCGCACATCAAAGAAGCCGCTCCCGATGGCACGGTCAAAAAAGGCGATGTCGTAGACGCGGTCATTGTGCGCACTCGCAAGCAGATTCGCCGTTCCGATGGTTCGTATCTGCGTTTCGACAACAACGCGATCGTCATTATCGACAAGGAAAACAATCCGCGCGGCACCCGCATCTTCGGACCGGTCGCCCGCGAACTGCGCGATATGAAGTTCATGAAGATCATTTCGCTCGCGCCGGAGGTTATTTAATTATGGCATTTCATGTGAAAAAAGGTGATGAGGTGGTTGTGATTGCCGGTTCTGAACTCGGCAAGCGCGGCAAAATCCTCGAGATCGTCACGAAGAAAAATCGTGTATTGGTCGAAGGCGTGAAAATCATCAAACGCCACACGCGCAAGAATCAAAACAACCCGCAGGGTGCGATCATTGAGCGTGAAGCCGCGATCCACATCTCGAACGTAGTGCTCGCCACCAAGTACGATGCGAAGCACGGCAAAGCGGAATCGACCAAAGAATAAATTTAACAAATACGCTCCGGCAAAATCCGGAAACAAGCGATGAACAAACCTAGACTGCAAGATAAATACGAAAAAGAAGTGGCGCCTGCGCTTAAAGAAAAGCGCAAGTTTACCAACGTCCATCAGGTCCCGAAGATGCAAAAAATCGTGGTCCATATGGGCGTTAGTGCGTCATTGGAAAAAGGCGCCATCGACGACGCCGCACGTGACCTGACCGCTATTACCGGCCGCAAGCCGGTGATCGCCAAGTCCCGCCACAGCATCGCCAACTTCAAATTGCGCGAAGGCCAGGCAATTGGTTGCCATGTCACTTTGCGCAAAGAAGTGATGTACGAATTTTTTGACCGCCTCGTCGCCGCTGCCCTGCCCCGTATTCGTGACTTCCGTGGCGTTTCGCCCCGTTCGTTCGACGGTCGCGGCAACTATTCGCTCGGCGTTAACGATCAAACGATTTTTCCGGAAATCGAATTGGACAAGATCAAGCGCACGCAAGGCATGGACATCACGATTGTGACGACGGCCAAGAGCAATGAAGAAGCGCACGACCTGTTAAAAATGATGGGCATGCCTTTCGCGGAGAAATAAAACGAATTTAAGTATGAGTAAAACATCCTGGATCGAGCGCAACAAAAAGAAAGCCGCGGCCGTTAAGAAATACGCCGCGCTTCGCGCTGAATTGAAAGCCAAGGGCGACTACGCCGCGCTGAGCAAATTGCCGCGCAACGCCAGTCCGACCCGTGTCGTCAATCGCTGTTCCATGTCCGGCCGCCGCCACGGTTATCTGCGCAAGTTCGGCTGTTCACGCCTGACTTTCCGCGAAGCCGCGTTGCAAGGCCTCATCCCCGGTGTCACGAAAGCAAGTTGGTAATTATGATGGATCCTATTTC
>JAICXV010000082.1 GCA_025934545.1 Verrucomicrobiia bacterium | reverse complement strand
AGGAACGCACGTTTGTTTTTGTTGATGTCATGTTCGACGCGCCAATTGCTCATGACACTGTTGGCTGAGAGTGTTCCGTCGACCTTTCCGTAGTTGGCTTTGAGTTCCAACGTGTCGCGCCAAAGCGTCCCCGTATATAGCGCTTTAAAGGCGCCATAGTACAGTTCGTAGTTGGCCTGGTTGTATTGAAGGTTGATACCGACCTGTGCTTCGTAATGCCAGTTTTGCGGTTTCTTTTGGAGAATGACGACCGGGGCGGGCGGCGGCAGTTTAGGCGCAGGAATGAGAACGATAGCGTTCGTCGGCGCGGCATTGGTCGCGACGAGGACCGGCAACGTTGCGCGGTTGGTAATCCAATCGATCGGAACGGTGATGTTGTTCGACCAGATTGTCGTTAAGACAAGTTGATTGGTCGTTTCCGACTCAATTTTTCCGGTCAACCGATCGCCATTTTTCAATTGGAGCACCACTTGTTGCGGTTGCGCCCAGCCTGCGAAACAGAGCGCGAGCAACAGCAAGCAAGCGAAGATAAATTTATGGCCGTGGGTTTTGGGCATCCGGTTTGGTTGTGGAAAGGGACGCAGTGGCCGGCGGATAATCACGCGCTGAGAGCAAACGAATACCACCGGCGACAAAGACTTTTCCGTCATCGTTTTTGCGCAGGGTTGGACGCGTCGCGGTATATTGATAAGTTTGGCGCAGAAGAATGTCGCCGTCAGGGCTGATAATACAATAGTTGAAATCGTGCGCGCCCGTTTGGTGCAGCACGTGCAGATTGCTCGCTTCATCGATTTGTGTCTCGGGTTTACTGAACGAAACCATCCGGTCAATTGGAAACACGCGCAGAGACCGGCCGTTGGCATCCATCAACCGCAAATAAAGTTTCATCGAATTGGCGTAGCTGGCCTTTTCCAAAATGTATCTGCGGATTTCGGGGGCGGCGTTTTTGTCAGCGCTTTTGGAGGGGACGCCAAATTCTAATTCGGGCGCATCGACGAGATGTGCGCCGGTCATGACCATATACATGGCAGGTTTGCTGGAGACTTGTTGGCCCCATTGAGCGATGTCGACGGTGGCGGTTACGTGATAACGGCCGGGGCGCGCGAAATCAAAATAGGGCGTGATATTGACGCGACGCGTGACGACTTGCGCCGAACGCACCGCGATCTTTTCGGTCAGCGGCACCTCGCCGGATTTCGGAATGAGATAGCCGCGCTCGCCCTGGACGTTAAATGAAAGCCATTGTTTGTCGCCGCCCAATTCGATTTCACGGCCCGACCTGTTGTTGATGCGAACGATCGCGACAACATCTTCGCCTGGCAGAAAATCTTTCTGATCCAGGGCGACTTCAACATCCACTCCGATTGGGGCTGCGTTCACAACGGTCAACCCCGCCAGCATCAGCGCCATCAGCGCGACGATTTTTCTCATGCTCATGAGTGTAGGCGGCCCCGAACACCCGTTCAAGAAATCCCGCCGGTTAATGGGACGGCTTCCGCTGGTGAAGTATTCAGATTTCGAACACGGATTGAACGACGATTCGGGAAAAATATTGAGCTAAGCCGCCTCAGCTAAAGAGCGGCCGGCCATTTTTTCCAGTATGCGAATGGGCGATTTTTCCGGCGTCACGAGCGCGCGCAAGGGAATGATGAATGTCTGTTCCAGTGCATATTGACCCGACAGAACCGCGTGCGGAACGGAATCGGTGTAACAGATCCAAGTCGAACCCGGAGGAAAATCGATCCGTTGTTTGGGCGTGTTTTCCTGGAAGTCGCGCTTCTCTTTTAAATAATCGTGGAAGCGCAGCATGAACCGGTCGTAGGGCGAGTGAGCGGGCGCTTTCATGCCGACCATTTTTTTCAAACCGACGACCAACGGATTGTGCCCGCGACGGGCTGCGATCTGCGCCAAGCCGGCGTCCGCAGCAAAATTTTCGGCGATCTGCGGAAAACGGTCGGACGTGGTGTGCCAAACGCGCGGCGCAGACGGATTGATATTGTTGAAGCAACGAAGAATGCGATTGCCGTGCATCGGACGGGTCGGGAAAGCATCGACGTGCAGCAAGTCATTGCGCTTGTGCAAGGCGAGGTCCCTGCCCTGTTCTTGTTCGGGACGATAACTGGCAAAATCCAACGTCCAATGGCGCGAATAAGGCGCGAGCAGTTTTGACAAAAACTTTACGACTTCAGCGGAATAACGCCGCATGATGTCGTGCGTTTTCGCGAGATCTTCGCTTGAACCGACCGCTCCTCGCAGCAAATCCTGGTTTGGTCGATAGGAAATATTTTTGTGGCCTTTGAACTCGCTTTGTTTTTGGGAAAGAAGAAATTCGCGATCCGCTTTTGGAAAATCGAACGGGATGTTGTCGAAGTAAAGAATGCGGCCTTCTTCGAGTTGGGCGCAAGATTCCTTCGCCCGTTGCGCCGCGGCGCCATCGTTCCATTCGCCCGGAAACTTAAAATCAGCGATCTGCGAAAGCAGGCTGCTGCTCAATTGGTTTGTCATAGCAAAGCGTTTGGTTGCCCCAACGTGAGCAGAAGATGGATTTGCGCGGCAATCAAGTCAAGTTCGGGCGCGCCTGCTGCGACTCGATGACGGACGTTAAAGGCGGTTCGCCGTACTGTTTGAAAAGCTTGTCGCAAACAGCAATGATGCCGTCCGCTTCGCGCTCAATGCTGAAGCTCCGAACCATCTTGTCGTGAGCGTGTTGTCCCATTTTTGTGAGCGACGCTTCATTCAAGGTAAGTGCCGTTCGCAATGCGCGGGCCAGATCGTCTGGGTCGTTCGGACAAGCGAGCCAGCCATCCTCACCTTCTGAAATAATTTCCGGCCATGCACCCGCCCGCGTCGCCACTACCGGACAACCACTGGCCATCGCTTCCAGGCACGGCAAACCGAAACCTTCTTGTCGCGAGGCGCACACCACCAAATCCAACGCCCGATACCATGCCGGGATTTCCTGAAATTCGCGAATGAAACCGGTAAACCGGACGCGATCACCAAGACCGGCGGCGCGCAATTGATTTTTCAGGCTCAACTCGTAAATGCGATATTCCTCGGTCGCCTGCCCAACAATGACCGCGCCCCATTCGGGAAATTGCGGCAGCACTTGAACAAGCGCGGCGACGAGATCGCCGGTTCCTTTCTGCGGCCGGACTCGACCAAAGATGCCAAGATTTCTTTTCTGCGCCAGTTTGCGTTTGAGTCGTTCGGCGGCGCGATCTTGCGGCGGATAATAAATGCTCAGGTCAACTCCGTGATAAACGACATCGGCGGGACATACGAGGAAGTTGGCCGTCGTGCGAGTTGTCGCAATCAACCCGTCCATACGCCGGTAACACAGTCGACTGAACCAACCGAATCGCCGCTGGCCAGCGAAAGTCATGACCAGAATCAACGGATAGTTGAAAACGTAACGGAGAATCAGTCCGGCGATCATCTCGACGTTGCGCCGTGCATGCCAGATCCTGCGCGGGCCTTTGCGAATCGTGCGCAGCAAAGTGCGCAAAGGAACTTGCGGCACGTCCGGGGAGAGATGCCGGCCTGTCGCAACAATGGGAGCTTTGCGAGCAATCGCTGAAGTGACGGCGATGAGAGCCGCGTTGATTCCCGAAAACCGCCGGCCGAAAGACGGCGCGATAATGCGAGCCGCGGTTGACGCGAGCTCCGTTGTTCGGGAACTGTTCAACTATTTTCCGATTGCCAGTCGTTCGGCCAATCGCTCGGGCAGGCCGGCTTTTCGGATTTTCGCCTGCACGGCGGCGATGTCGTAATCGAGACGTCGCAATTCAATCGAGCCCTCGTCCATGTCGTAAACCACGTAGCCGGCTTTGGGAATTCCATCGCGCGGCTGGCCGACGGCGCCGACGTTGACGAAATATTTGCGGCCCGGTTCGACTTTGAATTTCGAATACGTCCCGCCCCGCACCTGGCTGTCGCGAACGAAGGCCAGCGGGACGTGGGTATGGCCGAAGAAACAGACGGCGGTGTTTTGATAGGTGAAACTGGCGGCGGCCATTAGTTTGTCGAAGACATAAGCCCAGCGCTGGGGTTGATCGAGCGTGGCGTGGACGATGGTAAAATTGGTGACGAGCCGGACATATTTCAGGTCGCGAAGCCATTTCTTGTCTTCGTCGTTGAGTTGCTGTCGTGTCCATGCGACGGCTTCGGCGGCATTGGGATTGAAACCTTCAAGTTCTTCCTCGGTCGAGCAATACTCGTCGTGGTTTCCCTTGATGCACGGGATGTTCATCTGGCGAACGATATCCAAACATTCCTTGGGATTAGCATTGTAGCCAACGACGTCGCCGAGGCAGGCGATGTGCGTGCACTTCTGCTTGTTGATGTCGTCGAGCACGACCTGGAACGCCTCGAGATTGGCGTGAATGTCGGCGATGATGGCGTACTTCATTCAAATCCCAGTCTAATGTGCGATTTCAAATCCACGAAATTCATTTTTTGCTTCTGACCAATTTGTCTGCTCGTTCTTAATAAATCTGCCAACTTCCGAGTCGCGAATCGCCACCAAAAACTCTTCGAGTTCCGGCTTCGCGCCTTCGCCGACCAACTCGACGCGCCCATCATCAAGGTTGCGCACAGTGCCGGTAACTTCAAAGCCGGTTGCCACCGTTCTTACGGTGTAGCGAAATCCAACTCCTTGCACACGACCGGAATAGAGGTTCGTCACTCGCTCACGTTTCATGTGCAACTATAAGTGGTAGATTCAGCCAAAGCTAACGACGCTGTGCAAGCAGGAACTCGGAGGTATACATATGCACCTTAGATGCACGAGTGCTGAAGATGTTTCCCGATAGAACCTCACGATTTACAGAACTTCTCAAACGCCCCGCCAAACAGGTCTGCGACGTCGCGTTTGATTTCGGCTTCGGTCGGGTGCCAACCGCTGTAAACAAGGTCGTCGTATTTCTCCATCAGAACCCAACTTAAGACTTCGCGCGTATGGCTCCATTTATATATGAGCTGGTCGAGAACGCGGGCGTCGGAATGCTGCGGGGTGAAGCTTAAACCGAGCATCTCGATACGCATGCGGGTGAGTTGGTCGATGATGGAGGGATTGTTGTTGAACCACCAACAGCCGAACACGTGCAGGTTGCGGAATTTGCGAGCAAGGACGGTGAGTTCAAATTGGTTCTCACGCGAAAGAATCGTGACGGTGAATTTATTTTCTGGAAATTGGGCGCAGAGCGTGGCCAGCGGTTGCAGATCGCTTAAGCCGACGCCATCGCCTGCCAATTTCAGTTGCGGATTAATGCTGCGTTTGACGCCGGGCATCAGCGCAAACGGAATATTAAACTCGCGGCAATGTGGCAGGACGGCGTGTTCGATGAGGCGCACGCAGTCGCTTTCCTTTGGACCGCGTTCGGCCGGAAAACGAAAATCCGGCGGCAACGAAACCATCACATAATGCGCGCCGATCTTTTTGGTCCAATCGGAAAGGAACCGGCGTACTTCCGACAAAGTTTTTTGGTTCAGGTCAGCGGAAACGTCGTAGCCCCAGTTCTTCAACGAAACGCTGGTTTGTGGCCAGTTGAGCAGGAACGGATCGATGCGCAAAGCGGGCGCAAATCGCGAATCGCCTTTGTAACCTTTTTCCCAAATCGGTCGTTCGAGATCATCGAACGGTGAATTGGTCATGCAAATGGTTTTAACGTTGGCCAATTCCATGCAGCGGTTCAGGTAGTCGTCTGGATCTTGTTTGGCGAACCATTTACGAATCGCCGGCAAGTCGCGCTTTTTCACGTCGAGGCCCAGCATGCTTAACGTCGTCAAAACGCCGCGGCAGGCTTCGGAGATCGGCGAGTGTTTGATGAACAACTCGTCCCAAATCAAGTCGGCTTGCTCGGTTTTGGACATTGCCCAAAATTTTTCGTACGGGACATCGGATTGCCGAAACGCTTCGGCAACCAAGTAGTGATAGGTGAGCAGATCGTCTATGCCCCACAGAAATAATTCGGCGAACGCTGGCGGACAGAGGTGGGTGTGGACGTCGAAAACGGGGGTGTCGAGAATGATTTTGTGAACCTTCTCTGCGAGCGTTGGCATGGCCCGACGCTAGAATAGAAAGCTCCAAGTTCCAAGCTCCAAGCTCCAGAGAAACTTCAAGAATCCAAAGAATTCGGAGCTTGGGATTTGGTGCTTCTCTGAAGCTTGGTGTTTGGTGCTTGGGATTTTTTAGGCCAGAAAATCCCAACTTTTACGAATTCCCTCTGGCGTCAAACCTTGTTCGCGCAAGGACCGGAGGCTGAGTGCGTCGTGACGTTTCGCCAGACGCACGCCATGATCGTCGGTCATCAACGCGCAATGGTAAAACGAAGGCGCTTTCAGACCGAGCGCACGATAGAGCAATAACTGTCGAGCTGTGGAAATTAGCAGGTCTTCGCCACGCACGACTTCCGTAATTTGCATCGCCGCATCATCGACGACTACCGCGAGTTGATAGGAAGGAATCTGGTCGTGACGCCAAATAATGAAATCGCCGAAGTCGCGGCCGGCGACAAATTTTTGGTGATCAAGATTGCCGTCCTGGAAACGGATGGTTTCGCCATCGGGCACACGGAATCGCCAGTTAACTTGCGCTGTGTTGGCGGCATCAATGGTTTTGTTTCGGCAGGTGCCGGGATAAATCGGTTCGTCGTCAGCGGCGTGCGGCGCGGTGATGGCACGTTCAACGTCTTTGCGTGAACAGGTGCAGGGGTAGACGAAACCGCCGGCTTTCAATTTGGCGAAGGTGGCTAAATAGAATTGTCGGCGTGCGCTTTGCGCATAGGACGCGAACGGTCCGCCGATGTCCGGCCCTTCCCGCCATTCCAAACCAAACCAGCGCAAATCTTCGAACATGGCTTCGACGAACTCGGCTTTGCACCGCGCAGAATCCAGATCTTCGTTGCGCAAAATTAATTTACCACCCCGCGCAACCGCGCGCTCATACGCCGTCCAAAACGTGCGGGCGTGACCGAGGTGTAGATATCCGGTCGGCGACGGCGCCAAACGTCCGCGATACTCAGAAGTCGACGTTTGGATGTTGTTTAAGCCATTCATTCAATCCTGTCAGCCTAAAGCTAAGCAGGTTTTGGAGCTTTCCGCAATTCAGGGAAACATCTGCCGGACGGGGGGCCCCTTGATACTCACGAAGGGAACAGGGTTCAACGCGCGCGGTCAATCCCGGGTGACGCCTCGCGACCAGTTCGCCCAATTGCACACGCGACATCTTTTCAGCGCCAGCGAGATGGAATAAACCGGCATGCCCGCGCGTGGCAATCTCCCAAATGGCGCGGGCAGCGATAGGAGCCGCAATAGGCGTGCGAAATTCATCGAAGAAAAGCTTCGTTGTTTTCCCGGCTTTCCACGCGGCACGAAGATATTCGTTGAAAGAATGATTTCCCTTGGGCGATTTCCCACCGACCAAGGAACAGCGAACAACGGTATGCCGCGGATTTTCCAGGACTTTCTCTTCGGCGGCGAGTTTCGTTTCGGCGTAAACACTCAAAGGATTCGGCTCATCGGTTTCAACGTAATTGCCCTTGGCACCGCCAAAGACGAGATCCGTCGAAAGAAAAACGAACCCGATATCCTTCGCCAACCCTGCGAGGCGCTCGGTCGCCTCGGTATTAATCGTGCGCGCGACCACGGGATTGGCTTGGCAGTCCGTCGTGCGCGACATGGCCGCGCAATGAATGATCGTGTGGGGCTTGTCTTTTCGGAACCGTTCGGAAACGGCGGCAAAATTGGTTAGATCAACATCT
>JAICXV010000475.1 GCA_025934545.1 Verrucomicrobiia bacterium | reverse complement strand
GCCAAAGGGCACTCCGCCGGTGGCGTTTCGTATGCCATGTATACTGGAAGTGGCGGTGGCGCCATCTTCTTCGTCAATCTGCTTCAGCCTACGAACAATTCCGATGTCACAGTGCTTTCTCCTTCGGCGCCGGCAGCAGGGGTGTGGGACGGCAATTGGCACCAACTTACCGGCGTCTTCGATGGCAGCGTTTCACACCTCTATCTGGACGGTGCGGAGGTTGGAACTGGAACGACGAACCTTAACACGAGCGTGACGAATATAAGTTATGTCACCCCTCAACCATTGGTAATGGGAAGTTACAGGGTTTTGGGCGACCTGCCGTACGTTGGCGGGATCGATGAAGCCAAAATATTTAACGTTGCCATGACCGCCGCGGACGTGGCGGATACTTTCACAAACAGCGCAAGTCCCGCAGCAACCAATGGACTGGTAAGTTGGTATCGGGGAGAAGGAAACGCCCAGGATTCATGGGGCGCAAATCAGGGCACGATCACTTTTGCCACGCCGCGATTCTTCGACTACACCACGCACGGAAAGATCAACACCGGCTTTTTTCCGCACGGCTCCGAAGCCATCATCCCCGATGGTCCGGACCTGCAACCAACCAACCTGACTTTGCAGCTTTGGGCGAGATCTGTGTCGCCTGGAACATTCAGATACATGGTAAACAAGGCGCGCCAAACCATTGGGGGGAGCTTCGCAAATTCATACGCGCTTTACACTGGAAGCGGCGGGGGTGCCTATTTTTTTGTGAATCTTACAACCAACAGTGCGAACGACCTCACGATATTGTCTCCGCAAGTGCCTTCGGCGGCCGTTTGGGACGGCGGATATCATCTTCTAACTGGCACGTGGGACGGTTCGGTTTCGCGTCTTTACATCGATGGTTTTGAGCAGGGGACAGGCACGGTGAACACCAACACCGCTTACACCAATATAGATTACAACATTCCACGGCAGCTGCTTTTCGGAGATTACCAAACCCCTGCCGGACTGCCGTTCGTTGGGTTTGAGGACGAAATCCAACTCTACAACCGTGCTTTGTCTGCTTCCGAGGTGCTATCCAATTATACCAGTATCGGAAATCTTGTGAGTTGGTGGGCGGCCAATACGAACGCCAATGATTCCATCAGCGGCAACAACGGCAGCCTGGCTGGAGCCGCCAGTTACGCCCCTTCGCGCACAAAAATTGGCGCGGCATTCAACACTGTCGGCGGTGCTGTGATCGTTCCCGATGCGTCCTCCCTGCGAGTATCCAACATTACACTTCAAGCCGAAGTTGGCGCATCTTTCCCCGGCACGAACCGTTACATCATCAGCAAGTCGTGCAACTCCAGCATCCCGTCGTATGCTCTGGCGACTGGTCCATCAGGAGGTCTTCAGTTCTATGTGAATGTAAACGGCACAAAAGTCGCCTCACCCGACGCGGGAATCGGCGTTTGGGATGGCAATTTTCACATTGCCGCGGGCACTTATGACGGCGCTGCCGTACGCCTCTTTGTTGACGGCAAAGAAGTCGGTTCGGGCACACCCGCCGCGGGCCAAATCCAGTACGGCACGGCACTCAATTCCGGCGAACTGCTTTTCGGCGACTTCGTCGATACGCTGAGCACTAACTCGAACTTTGCCGGCATCATCGATGAGGTCAAACTTTACGCGACCGCCCTGCCCGCGGCTCAACTGGAGGGCGCGGCTTTCCACGGTGTGTTGTTTATTTCTCAACCGCAAAACACGAGTGCTGCAAGTGGATCAAATACAACCCTATCGGTTGCAGTTCAAGGTGCGGTGCCATTGACTTATCAATGGATGTTTGACGGCACAAATATTGCCGGCGCGACCTCCAGTGCCCTGACATTAACCAATGTGCAACTCAACCAGGCCGGCTCCTATTCGGTTCGCATTAACAGCGGAGGTGCCGTCTATGCCGCTGACACCATTACCAACAACTTCACCACTAACAAAATTGTGGGCCAATACCTTCGGTTTGGGCTGGGGACTGAGGTGGAAATCACGAACACCCCCGCGTATGAGACGCAGGATTTCACCGTGCAACTCTACGCGCGCGCCACAAATCCCGGCACGTTCAAATGGATGTTCTCCAAGAGCCGCGATCCGTCCTTTTTCTCCGCAAGTTACGGCTTATATACGGGAAGCAGCGGCGGCGCTATCTGGTTTGTCGTGCTCCAGCCGCCGCCATTCTCCACGAACTCTTTTAGTTTCATTACTATTGACGCCGGCACGAACGTTTGGGATGGAAACTGGCACCAATTCACGTGCATTTGGGCCAACTCCGAATTTCTTTCGCTTTATGTGGATGGCACGAATGTGAACACGGTAGACACCTTCGGAGGCACGATCGACTACGAACAGTATTTCCTGAACGGCGATCTCATGATTGGAGATGTCCTCTCACCGGCCAGCAACTTCCACTTCCCGGGCGATATTGATGAAGTAAAATTCTTCGATCACTCTCTCACTGCCGATGACGTGATGGGCAGCTATACGAACCAGACCAGCTTTGGCGCTACCAACGGTCTTGTCAATTACTGGCGCCTGGATGGCAACACAATTGACTCTATTGCCGGAAACGATGGCCGCGTCATTCCCACAGCGAGCACGTCGCTCAGCGACATCGCGGTGCTAACCGTGGCTCCTCCGCCGGCGAAACTGATCAATGCCGGGGTCCTGGGAGCTAATTTCTCTGCTACCGTCTCAGGCCCAACCGGGGATACCTACGTTCTGCAACGGTCTTCCAATCTCTCGGGGTGGACGTCAATCTTGACTAATACTATTCCATTCACCTTCTCCGATCCGATGCCCAATGGCGCTACTCGGTTTTACCGCGCGGTGAAGGGAAACTGATTTGCATATGGCAATCATGGCAAATGACAACCAATCATTAGCCGGGTGCCGGTGCATTTCCGTTACTCGCATTCGTGCGTTCACTTTGATCGAATTGCTCGTCGTTATCGCCATTATTGCAATCCTCGCTGCGATGCTGCTGCCCGCGCTCGCGGGTGCGAAGACCAAGGCTTACAGGGCGCAGTGCGTCAGTAACGAGAAACAGTTGGGGTTGGCCATGAATCTTTATTTGGCTGAGTGCGACGGCCACTTCCCTTCGACTTCTCTCAATGGCGCCGGCAACGACGAACTATACAGTGGTGACATTTGGGGCGGCAAACGGGGAGTCGACCTAACCGGCGACCCTATCCTCGACTACTCAAACCGGTTGATTAATCCCTATCTGTCAACCGAGGCCCAGGTGAATACCAATTCAGCGGGCGGCATGCTTGTCTTCCAATGTCCGGCCGATTACGGGGCGCTGCCGGCCTATTACATCGAACGATTGCCCACTGTTTTTGATCATACAGGCTGGAGTTACCTCTACAACGCCGCAGCCAACGGCGCTTTCGGTGGAAACGGCTTATGGAACAAAAAGGAAACCGACATAGCGCGTC
>JAICXV010000706.1 GCA_025934545.1 Verrucomicrobiia bacterium | reverse complement strand
GGATGAGTAAACACAACCGCCGGAATGACGACGCCTTGACTTGTGCTTTCCTCACCGACGATCGTTTCAATGGCGATGCGTGCTTCTTTCGACGCTTTGTGCGCGAGCATAATGCCGCCGGCAATGTCGCCGATCGCCATGATGTTCGGATCGGAAGTTTCCTGTTTATCGTTGACCTTGATGAACCCGCGTTCGTCCTGTTCAACTTTCGTGTTTTCCAAACCGAGATCGTTGCAATTCGGCGTTCGACCAATCGAAACGAGCACGCGATCGTAAAGTTCCTCTTTCTTGACCTTGTCGGGACCTTCAGTTACGACGCGCACTTTTTTGCCTTTGGTCGACATCTCAGTGACTTTCGTCTTGAAGCGAAGTTCACGAAAATTCTTCTCGGCATATTTCATGACCGGCCGTGCCAAATCCGCATCGGCGCCGGCCAAAATCGTCTCAAGCATTTCGACGACGACGACTTTGCTGCCGAGATTGGCGTAAACGGTCCCAAGTTCCATACCAATGTAACCACCGCCAACGACGAGCAACTCCTCGGGAATGTCTTCCACTTCGAGCGCCTCAGTCGACGTCATGATGCGCGGATTACCCAGATCAAAAACTTTCGGCAACGCCGCTTTGGAACCGACGGCGACAATACATTTCTCGTAATTAACGAATTGTTGGCCCTCGGCAGTTTCGACACGCAACGTTTGCGAGTCTTCAAAATATCCGCGCCCATACAACACCTGAACACCGCGCTTCTTCGCCAGAAAGGCTATGCCACCAGAAAGTTTTTCGACGACCGAATTTTTCCACGCGCGCAATTTCGCGACATCGATTTGCGGCTCGGCAAATGTAATTCCGCGATGAGCCGACTCACGCGCTTCCCCGAGCATGTGAGTCGCATGCAACAGGGCTTTGGACGGAATGCAACCGCGATTCAAACAAACGCCACCGAGGCGTTTTTCCTGTTCGACGAGCAGGACTTTTTTGCCCATGTCGGCAGCGTAAAAAGCCGCGGCATACCCGCCCGGGCCGGCACCAAGAACAACAATTTCAGTTTTGATAGGGTCCATGTCTTAGGAAATCTTCACAGCACCTTCGCTGAATTTTTCAAAGCCCTGCACGATTTCGAGCATGAAACGCACGGCAGTGCCGCCGTCGATTACTCGATGATCATAGGCCAAAGTCAAAGGCATCATTAAACGCGGCTCGATCTTTCCATCGCGCACCACCGCTTTCATCGAACCGCGGCCAATGCCGAGAATCGCGACCTCAGGCTTGTTCACGATCGGCGTGAAATGTCCGCCGCCGATTCCGCCCTGGTTGGAAATCGTAAACGAACCGCCCTGCAATTCCTCCAAACCAATTTTTCGTTCGCGCGTTTTCGTCGCGAGGTCGTTTAATTCTTTGGAAAGTTTGACTAGGTCCTTTTTGTCAGCATCGCGAATCACCGGAACAATCAAGCCCTGGTCAGTATCCACCGCGACGCCGATGTGAATGTATTCTTTGTAGATCACGTCGCCAGCAGCTTCGTCGAGGCTCGTGTTAAAAATCGGATGCTTCTTAAGCGCGTCGGCCACGACCTTGATCGCGAAGCTCGTCAGCGTCAACTTCGCGCCTTTTTTGTCATAGGCGTCGGCGTATTTTTTACGCAAATCGGTCACGACGGTCAGGTCCGCTTCGTCGAACTGCGTCACGCGTGGAACTGCGTTCCAACTTTCTGCCATGCGCTGACTGATGACCTTGCGCAATGGCGTCATTGGTTTCTTAACCACTGAGCCCCATTTTGAAAAATCAATCGATTCGGCTTTTTTGGCGGGGGCAGCCGCAGGTGCGCCGGCGGCCGCGCGCGGTTGTGCGGCGGCGCGTTGAAGACGTTGAACGTACGCTCGAACATCCGCCATAACGATGCGGCCACCATTTTCGCTGCCACGAATTCGCCGCAGGTCGATTCCAAGTTCGCGAGCAATCCGGCGGATAGTCGGCGAAGCCGCAGGTGGCGGAGCACCAGCATCAACATCGTCTGCCATTTCGACCGGCTCTTCCTCAGCGGGAGCAGTCGCAGGCGCAACCGAGGCACGAATAGACGCCGGTTTCGCAGGCGCCGCAGTTTTTGGTGCAGCGGCTGCAGGCGCTCCAGCGCTTT
>JAICXV010000007.1 GCA_025934545.1 Verrucomicrobiia bacterium | reverse complement strand
CAGGCGGCGACGTTGCGCGCGATTAAGAAAAATCAGATTGCCAAAGGCAACGTCCTCGCCGCGGCGCGGATCGCCGGCATCAGTGCTGCGAAAAAAACCGGCGACCTCATTCCGCTCTGTCATCCGTTGGCGCTGACTCATTGCGAAGTTCAATTTGTCCTTAAACGCGACCGTGTCATCATTACGGCGTCCGCCAAAATTGCCGCTCAAACTGGAATTGAAATGGAAGCATTAACGGCGGTCTCGGTTGCGGCGTTAACCATTTACGACATGTGCAAGGCCATCGACAAAAAAATGCGGGTCGAAAACGTCCGCCTCATTTCCAAAACAAAGAAAACAATCTGAAATGCAAATTGAAGTCGGCATCATCACTATTTCCGACCGCGCCTCACGTGGTCTTTACGACGACCTCGGCGGGCCGGCGTTGAAAAAAGCTGCCGAAGGTTATGGCTGGAAAATCGTCGCCGACGCGCTCGTTCCAGACGAAAAGCGCGACATTCAACGATCTATTCGCGAAATGATTGCCAAAGGTTGCTCTTTAATTCTGACAACTGGTGGGACCGGTGTCAGCTTGCGCGATGTCACCCCCGAAGCTGTGCGCGAGATTGCTATTCGGGAACTGCCTGGGTTTGGAGAAGTCATGCGGATCGAATCGATGAAGATTACGAAGAACGCGATCCTTTCCCGCAACCTCGCGGCAGTCGTCGAAAAATCGCTCGTGATTTGTCTTCCCGGCAAACCGAGTGGCGCCGTCGAATGTTTAAGCTTTGTCGTTGGCGCTATTCCTCATTGCGTGGAAGTTTTGCAGGAAGTGCCGACGAGCTGTTGATATGAATTTGAAAGTAACGCAAAGACGCAAAGGGGCAAAGACGCAAAGATTTTTAAAAGAATCATTTCTGCTGCTTCGCGGCTTTGGCTCTTTGCGCCTTTGCGTTGTCGTCTGCCTTCTCGCAATTGTCGGATGCGTTAGCAAAACCAAAGCTAAACTGACGGCTCAACAAGCCTACATCGCCGGTCAGCAACAGGCGATGATGGCGATGCAGCAAAAAGCGAACACGGTCGAGATTCGCGGCAACGTTAAGAATACGTCTATTCCCTGGACGGAGGGCCTTACTTTGGCGAAAGCGATCGTCGCTGCCGAATATCAAGGCGCGCACGATCCGACGTCGGTCATCATTATGCGAAAAGGCGCCGGCACGGAAATCAAGGCGGCCGAACTTTTGCAAGGGCACGACGAACCATTGGAGCCGGGCGACGTGATCCACATTCGTTAAAATGCGCGAGCCCGAACCATTACAGCAAGTCGACCGTACTTACGTTCGTTACAAAGGCAAGAAGCTTTCCTACTTCGCCGGTTGCGATTATTTCCGGTTGGCGTGGCATCCGCAGGTGCAACGCGCTGCGATTGACGGACTGAAAAAATATGGGCTGAGCGTTTCGGCGTCACGCCTCACCACCGGCAATCACAAAGTGTTCGTTGAAGTCGAGAAAGCGCTGACGAAGTTCTTCGATGTTCCGGCCGCGCTTCTGGTTTCCAACGGCTACAATACAAACGCAATCGTCGCACAAGCGCTACGCGAGAATGTGTTTCATGTGCTGATCGACGAAAAGGCACACGTTAGTCTTCACGACGCGGCCCGGCAGTTCGGCTGCCCGGTCATTCCTTTTGCTCACCGCAACCCGGAAGATGTGAAACGTAAACTGCCGGGTAAGACGTGGAAAAAATTGATACGAAATCCGTCGAACCATATGGTGCTATTGACCGACGGCATGTTTGCTCACGACGGGGTGATTGCGCCGTTGGACCAATACATCAAGGTCCTTCCAAAGAACGCCGTCGTTTTGGTCGATGACGCTCATGCCGCCGGCGTTCTCGGCCGCACCGGTAAAGGAACGCTCGAACAAACGGGCGTTGCGCGCACACGTATTATTCAAACCATCACGTTGAGCAAAGCGTTCGGCGCCTATGGAGGTGCCATTCTTTGTGAGCGGGCGCTGCGCGAAAAAATGGTCCAGAAAAGTCCTATGTTTGCGGGGAGCACTCCTGCGCCGCTTCCGCTGGTGAACGCGGCTATCGCCGGGATCGGAATTCTCGGACGCGACAAAAGCCTGCGCCGCCGCCTTTGTCAAAATGTGCAATTTGTAAAATCCGCGCTGGCGCCCCATCACCCGACCATCGTTGACTCCCCCGCACCGATTGTGACCCTCGTCCTGGCCTCATCCGAGCAGGCAGCCGCGACCTGCAAAAGGCTTATTGCACACAACGTCTTTCCGTCTTTCATCCAATATCCAGGCGGTCCGCCCAACGGTTATTTCCGTTTCGTTATTTCCAGCGAACA
The DNA here is from genome assembly GCA_025934545.1 of Verrucomicrobiia bacterium. Lineage (GTDB taxonomy): Bacteria > Verrucomicrobiota > Verrucomicrobiia > Limisphaerales > Palsa-1400 > JAICXV01. The sequence goes on along the minus strand of JAICXV010000007.1, from coordinate 9,957 downwards.
TACCAGGGACCAATTGTTCGATTTAGTTTGCGCACTTTGTGAAGGTGAATCGTAAAAAACTGCCGTTCGTTTTTGTTAACGTCGCCATTACCGCCGACGGCAAAATTGCGCCGGCCAACCGGCATTTTATCCCCTTCAGCAGTAAACTCGATCAAACGCATTTGCTCGAACTGCGCACCAAAGCCGATGCGGTGATGTCCGGCGCGCGCACGATCGATCTAACGGGCGTAACCCTCGGGACGGGCGGCGCAAAATACCGGCGTATGCGGTTGAAAAACGGTCTGGCCGAACAGCCCATTCGCGTCGTCCCGACGGGCCGTGGCAGCCTTGATCCGAACGCTGACATTTTTAAACGCGGTTCCGGGCCATTGATCATTTTAACGACTGAACGCATCAGCAAACAGCGCCTTAAACAATTTCGCGAGTTAGCGGATGAAGTGAAAATTTGCGGCAAAGACAAACTGGATTTTGTGTTCGCGTTCCGATGGCTTTGCGGCAAATGGAACGTCCAACGACTTCTGTGCGAAGGTGGCGGCGAGATCAACGCAGCGCTGTTTGAAGCTGACCTCGTCGACGAACTCTACCTGACCATCTCGCCGGCGACGATTTTGGGCGGACGTATTGCGCCGACGTTGTCGGATGGCGACGGGATTGAGAAACTCGCGGATGCGGCGAAATTTCGGATCCATTCCAAGCGCCGCATCGGCGACGAACTTTTCCTAGTTTATCGCAAACCTTGAACAAAGGCGCGCAGTTCGGTTAAATCCCGCTCGTTGACATCGCCGACTGTCTATATTCAGCACCACCATCTGGCGGCACCGTGGTTTTTTCTGGCGATATTTTTCGCGGCGTCGTTCTTGATGATTTGGCGGCTTGAATCCATGTCCGCCAACGGCATGGAAGGTACTGTTCTCGGCACGTTGATCATGCCGTATTGCTCGGGTCTCGGTAATCTGGTCTTCGCAATTCTTCTCGGCATACATCGCGGTTCAGGTTCCGAAGTGATGACGAATTGTCTCGTCAACAACGTGACCAATCTCACGCTCGTCGTCGGTTTGCCTGCCATTTTCACCAACATGAGCATCGTTGGCAGTGCACAGGCGAAGACTGGAAAGAAGAATAAGAAACAAACCGGCAACGTCGCTAATTTGAATCGACTATCGCTCCTGCTCACTCTCATTGCGGTTCTGTTTTTTACCGGGGCGACATGGGCGTTGGGCCGCGATGGAACGATCAGCGCCAACGACGGCCTCGTGCTCGTCGGACTTTTTTTGTTTTGGCAATGTTTTCACGTCTACGAAGTTCTCAAAACGAACGTGCAAAAAAACCGGACGTTCGGCCTGATGTTGTTGATCGATTTGGGTTTGCTCGCCGTGGGTGCTTACGGAATTTACTTCAGCACGGATTGGCTGGTGGATTGGATTTCGCACATAAAGACCGGCTTCATCAGCGCAAAATATCTCGGTTGGTTGAGCGGTTGGTTGATGGTGCTGCCCAACGCATTGCTCGCTCTTTACTATGCGTGGAAGAAACAGCCCGAAGTCGTTTATTCGTCGCAGGTCGGCGACGGGCACATTTGTATTCCGCTCTGCATCGGTATTTACGCGCTCTACCAACCGCTGGTCATTCCGGCGTATTTTCAAACCGGAGTTTTCATCCTGTGCGCGGCGGCGGTGGCGCACATTTTTTATGTTGGTTTCGTTGGGAGGTTGACGCGGCCCGCTGGCTGGGTGTTGTGTGCCGCTTACGTTTGGTTCCTTTATCGCGGGCTTAAATAGCCAGCGGATCTTTGCGAAACGTTTCCGTCAATTCCAGAAATGGCACCTGGGCGCTGAGCCATCTTGCATCTTTCGTAATGCCGTCCATCGAATTGCCCGTGTTGTTGCAAATTAAATAAAGGTGCGCACCGACCACCATGAATGCTTCAAAGTGCGTGCCGTTGCCGTAGCGCGCGAACTCGAAATCGCCGGCGCCATGGTCCTGGCGCATCAAGGTCGGACGCAATTCGCCTGCGTCGCGCCCAAAGTTTTTGTTGAAGCCGTCCTGGCGCGGTCCCATGTAGTGAACGATGGCTGTCTTGCCGGCGGCGAAGCTGACGATGACCCATTCATCGAAAACGGTCTTTCCGTACATGGAATTCATCCGTTCGGCGCAGTTCTTTATCAAATTAACAGCGTGGTCGACTTTCATAATTGCTCCTTGCCTGAGCTAAGCAATTTTCATCCCAACCGACAAGACCAATCAACGAAATCGAATTAGCGGGATGTGTACATAAAAAAACTCCGGCAAGTTACCTTGCCGGAGTCATTTAAAGAAACTTTGCTAATTACGCATTCTTGCGGGAGCGGGCGAACAGGGCCAGGGCACCGAGGCCGGCGCCGAGCATGGCCAAGGTCATGCCGCTATCGGGCACGCTTGAAGCGCCGGTGTCGATGCTGGCGAACGCGTTAGCATCCGTCGCAGTGAAGATCGCTTGCAAGGCGACTGTCGAGTCCGAGCCGGCAGTGACGTTAAAGTTCTGCAGGCCGGAAAAGCCAGTGATTGTCGAGACCACGACGTTGTTGACCAGAACGTGGAATACGGCCGTCATGTTATTGAAGGAAAAGCCGGTCACGATTTGCGACATAACTTCGCTGATCGGGCCAAGATTGTCGTCGGTGAACGTGACAGTCAGAACGTTACCAACCAAAGGACCGCTCGCGGTCTGGTTGAACTGATTCTGAGCGCCCAAATCCAGGGCGGGATGGGTGGCGGTGCCGTTGTGAAAATTTGCGGGAGGACCACCAATGCCGGTATCGATGTTAATGTTCCAATTTCCCAACGCGCCGCTGTAGGTAACAATTCCGGAGGCATCCGAAACACTCGCTGTATTCGAGTTATTATCCGCGATTGTAATCGTCGGGACTGCTTTTGCCGATTGCGTTGCCAGGAGAGCAACTGCGGCGAGTGTGGTCAGTAAGAGTGTCTTCATAAATTCTGCTTTTGCTTTGGTGTATCACGAGCGCTATAAGGCGCTGCCCTACATTAGCGAACTTCGTGCCAAATAGATGAAAGTCGAACTAGAAGCGTTGCAAGTATCGTGATTAAAACATGTTGCGGAATAAGTTTGTCGTGGCTCATTCCAAACTTGTCTAGTCCCAATGTGTAAAATGTGCCGACGTCACAAGGAGGATTTAGTGGGTGATTTTCGCTGGCATTGTCTCAAGACGTTGTTGGTAAGCCGGTTAAGAGTGCTTCCTCGTTTGTAAGGTCGGCCGACGTTTTGTAAGGTATCGCACTACATGCTGGTTGACCGATTATAATGGGGGCATCTGGGGGAGAAAAGAAAACCCCAGCAAACGTTGCCATTCGCCAGGGCTTACTAACGGAGGCCTTCGGTTTAGCGACCTTTGTGCCAACGTCTGAGGATCTTGGACCGAGCGTCATGCAAGGAATTGTGCAATAACCAATTGCCGATGAAACTATTTTTGAAATCAAAAATTTTAAATTGCCTCGTACGTAAGCGTTCCTGACCAAAACGTCGATTTTGCGTTTAAACCCAATTACAATTCGCTGTGTAATTCGTTGGAGTTCTTAGCTTTGTAATTTAGCCGTCAACGTTGTAAGCAAATCCGACACTGTATCTCGCTTTAATTTAACAATTTACCGTATCCTAATGATCCTGTCCGACGTGGAATTTTGTTAAAACAAGCCAAACGAAGTTGACAGCAAGCCCGCACTAGGTTGCTCTGACGCAGCGTCAATGAATCCGTATTTTAAAGCGGCCTTATTTCTGATCCGTCTGATCGCTGCTGGGTTTGCGATTTTTGGCATTACCCTTCTTTGTGGTGATCTTTTTCTGTTGCTCTCGCACAAGCCGATTTCAGGGCGAGGCACCCTTGCGCTGAAAGTGCTTCCCCTTTTAATTGGCCTGTTGCTCTTCGTGAAGAGCTACGCGCTCGCAAAACATTTAACCAGGGATTTCGACGAATGAACGGCCATCTCGCACTCGTCCTGCACGCGCATTTGCCTTTTGTGCGCCATCCGGAACACGAAAAGTTCCTCGAAGAAAACTGGCTGTTCGAAGCGATCACGGAAAACTATGTGCCGCTGATCCAGATGATGGATGGCTGGACTAATGACGGCATGGATTGGCGGTTGACCATGTCGATGTCGCCACCGCTGTGCGCGATGTTGCTCGATCCATTGTTGCAGGACCGTTACGTGCGGCACATCGAAGGCTTGATCGAACTGGCCGAAAAAGAAATCCATCGCACTCACTGGGACCAGGCGTTCCGCGATCTGGCATGGATGTATCATCATCGATTCACGACGATTCGCGACACCTACTTCGCCTACGGGCGGAACATCGTTGGTGCGTTCAGAAAATTTCAGGAAAAGGGAGAATTAGAAATTGCGACTTCTGCGGCGACGCATGGATTACTGCCTTTACTCGCCAATCATCCGCCTTCCGTTCGCGCACAGATTCTGGTGGCGCGCGATTATTACGAAGAATGTTTCGGGTGCAAACCGCGTGGCATCTGGTTGCCGGAATGCGCCTACGTCGACGGCGTCGAAAAATATCTGCAGGAAGCGAACATCCGCTGGTTCATCACCGAGGCGCACGGCGTTTTGTATGCGCGGCCTCGTCCGCGCTATGGCGTGTTCGCGCCGATCTTCACGCCCAATGGTGTCGCCGCTTTTGGCCGCGATTTTGAATCGGCGCGCCAGGTTTGGAGCAAGGACGAAGGTTACCCAGGCGATTACAACTACCGCGATTTCTACCGCGACATCGGGTTTGACCTCGATTTCGATTACGTTCGGCCATACTTGCCGTCGCACGATCATCGCGGCTTTACCGGGATTAAATATCATCGCATCACCGGTTCCGGATGGGAAAAGCAGGTTTACAACCGTGAGGCCGCGATCCGCGCCGCTGACATTCATGCCGGCCACTTCCTTGGTGCGCGCCGGGAACAAATCGAAAAACTCAAAGGCATCATGGATCGTCCGCCGGTCGTTGTCTCGCCCTACGATGCTGAACTGTTCGGGCATTGGTGGTACGAAGGACCAGATTTCCTGAACTATTTCGTGCGCAAAGCATATTACGACCAAAAAACTTTTACGCTTACGACACCCAACGAATACCTGCGCATGTATCCGACGCAACAGGTCGCGACACCCAGTCCGTCGAGCTGGGGCGAAGAGGGCTACTGGCGGGTTTGGCTCAACGAAGCGAACCAATGGATTTATCCGCACTTGCAAATTGCGCAGGAACGAATGACGGAACTCGCCCAGAAATTTTCCACGCCGACCGAACTGGAAGATCGTGCGCTCAAACAAGCCGCGCGGGAATTATTACTCGCGCAATCCTCCGATTGGCCGTTCATCCTGCGCACCGGCACGAGTCCCGATTACGCGCGCAAACGCGTCGAAGAACACCTCGTCCGTTTCAATCATCTGCACAAACAAATTGCCGGGCGAAAAATTGATCCGAAATGGCTGAGCAAAGCCGAATGGATGGACAACATTTTCCCGAACGTGAACTGGCGGTATTGGGCGTAGCGATTCGTCCCGTTCACGGCTCCAAAATTTCTTTTCTCAACAAGCCCACATTCTCATTGGGTAACCGCGGATCGAGCGTTCCATCGACCATCTTTTCCAAATCGACGTGGCTGTCGCAAAAGAGCACGTTGGCGCGCTGCCGATGCCGGAAATGGGCGTTTGGCTGATTGGTGTCAAAACTGACGTAATAGAATTCCTCCAACATCGGGTTGTCCATTGAAGCGGGCGCTTGAAATGTATTTACCTGTGCGGCATCGGCCAGCAAAACCGTTTGAGACGGCCGAAGGATGCGCCGCGTGGAGATCGGCGGCTTTGTAGTGTTCGTCGACAGATTGAAGTTGTATCCGTAGCCGTAGGCGGCGCCCTTCGCTTTGTATTTGAACACAGTCGCGGAGTAATTCAGCGCCGGACAAATTTCCACGCCGCGTCCACGCAAGTAGGGGTAAAGAGCGCTTTGTGTTGCATCAAATGCCCTCGTTTCTTCCGGCCCATTTTCAATCCAGCCAAACCAATACAACGCACCGTTGTTGGTCGCGCTGTAAAAATAGCGAAAACAATTTCCGCTGTTTTCGTCCCAATATAATTGCGTCGCAATCCCGAGCTGCCGCAGGTCGCTGGTGCATTTTATTTTTTGTGCCGACTGTTTGCTCCGGGCCAAAGCTGGTAGCAGCATCGACGCCAGCAGGGCGATGATCGCGATAACCACCAGCAATTCGATTAATGTGAACGCGGATTTCTCCTTCGCATCGATTGCTTTTTTCACTTCAGCCTTCAGGCAGTCCGGACACAAACAATCGCGTCCCGGCACTGGCAGGAGCGGCGGAAATTCGTTGCACCAACATTTGCCGCCACCTTCTGAATGACACGGGAACGGTTTGCCGCAAATCGAACACGTTTTTGTTTTCGCGCTCATGTTTTTGCGAAATGGAAAAAGGCCGATTTCGGTCCGCGCCAATCGAACAGTTCGGGATGAATCAAATGGGCCAGCAACTCCGCGCCTTCCACAACGCGCGGACCGGGGCGCGCGAAATATGCGTTGGCATCGACCGCATACACACGCCCGGCTTTCACCGCCGGTAGGTCGTTCCAGTTGGGCAAGCGTTCGAGAATCGCCACCTGCTGTCGCGCGGCATCGAGATGAAATCCGCAAGGTGAAAAAACCAAAACTTCCGGCTGCCAACGCAGCACTTCGTTCCAATCGATGCGTACGGAATCTGTGCCTTTGCGCGAAATGGTGTCGATTCCGGCGGCCATTTCGATCATTTCGGGGACCCAATGGCCGCCGCAATAAATTGGGTCGGCCCATTCCATGAAAAACACGCGAACTGCCTTCGCGCCGCGCGCTCGTTCTGCAATCGCGCTCAGCCGCGCTTGTGCTTGTGTCACGATCGATTTTGCCTCCAAGTTACGTTTTGTGGCGGCGCCGAGATCAATGATGTTCTGAAAAATTTCGGCCAGTGAATGAGGCGTTAAATAAAGGACCTGTGGGGTGGGTTGCAACGAGCGTACGGCAACAGTCATTTCGTTTCCGGAAGGCGCGCAAACCTGGCACAAGTTTTGGGTGACGATCAGGTCTGGTTGAAGTTGCGCCAATAATTTTTCATCCACCTGGTAGAGACTTAGCCCTTGCCGCAAACGCGCGCTCACCGCGACATCGATTTCCCGCAAGGTCATTGTTTCCAGGGGCAGGGCAGGCTTGACCACAATGGGCTTGGCCTTCGCTTCGGGTGGAAAATCACATTCGTGCGAAACGCCGACAAGCTCGTCACCCAAACCGAGCGCATACAGCATTTCGGTTGCGGCGGGTAAAAAGGAAACGATGCGCAATTTATTCATGGCGATTTCTCAAGGGCGTCTCGCCTTCCGGAGTCAGCTGTCTCTGCTGCGCATCCAGGATGACTTGGATTTTTTCCGTGTCGGTCAAGCGGCTCCAGTTCGCGATTTTCGCCAATGTGCGATAGCAGCCGAGGCAGACAGCTTTATCCTCCGACATCTCACAAAAATCAATACATGGAGATGGAATGCTCATTGGGCAGAGAGTTCCATGTCGTGAATCTCCATATAGGCGAGCGAATCGCGTATGCGATTTGAATGGGAGCGAATGCGAATTGGCCGGTTGAATGACGGTCCGTCTGTAACCAGCGTGTGATATTCGCCTTCCTCACCACACAGGTCGAGACCGGTCCGGTCCCGAACGTCGCGTAGTTCGCCGATCGCATCGTCATTTAGCTGCCGACCAACCCAGCGTGGCGCGAGCCAGCGAGTATTGACGCACGAGAAAACGATCTCGAATCCGTTGGCCAACTGTTCCTGGAGCAAGACGTGCCGGTCGCGCCCCCACAATGGCGTGTGCACGTTCATTCCGATGGGACGGCTGCGTTCACGAATCCAATTTGGACTTCCGGCCACTTCGGCGATATCACCGGTGATGACAGTCTCGATTCCCATTTCGTCGCGCAGCTTGCACAATGCGGTTTCATAACTTTTTTCAAACGGTTCAGTGATGGACAAAATATAATGGGGCAGGGCCAACGCCTGCGCTTGCAGTTTGATGAAGGATGTTGGGTGCGCCAGAAAGTTCGCTTGCAATGGCGCGAATGTGACGAGGCAATGCACGTCGTAACCGTCGCGCCTGGCCTCGTAAAGCGCCAGTGAACAATCCTTCCCTCCAGTCCAGAGCATCGCTGCTTTATGCATGGGAACAAACCGGCAGCTCGCGCAGCTGGATGAAACGATTCTCGGCCAATGCAAATGCACCAAAAAGAAGCGCGGAGAAAAAGAGATTGCCCGCAAACATGTTTTGGAGAAATGGAATGGCCGCTACGTAACAAGCAAGCAGTCCGGTCGGCGTTTTGGGATATAAATTTTCAATCGCCCATACGCCAAAATTCGTGAGCACGAAAAATAAAATTGCGCTCGCGATGGCTGCAGCGGCAATGCGCTGTACCGAACGCCTGCGTCGCACCCAAAAACCGAGACAGACCGTTAGGGCAAAGCAGCCGTAAATCAGTGGAGTGATCGCGTAGAAGCCGATTACTAAATCGCTCAGGGCGAGCCCGGCCAGCGGGACGAGAAATGCAATGCGCTTGCTGGAAAATTGCGCTCCGCCAAAGAGCGCGATTGCGCCGATGGCAGTGAAGTTCGGCGGGTGCGGGATTAATCTCGAGGCGACTGCCGCGAGGAGCATTGTTGCGAGCATGGTGAACCGAGGTTTGTTCATAATTTTGTTTTTGTCTAAAGTTGTTTCAGTTGTTTTTCGGGCAGCAAATCGCAAAACCAAAAACCCTTTGCCTGACGAGTGGACGTGACGACGCAAGGGGCTGAGGTGGTCGCGGTGCTCGGGTGAGTGGTTTCGACCGGACGATAAACTTTCTCGCCAAGATTGAACCGCACCGGTTGCTTGAAAATCGGCCCCGCGAAAGCGAACGAATGATACTCGCCATTCTCGCCGCACGGATCGACACCGGCCGGGAGCGTCCGAATAAATTCCGCATCGAGATTTCGGCCGACGGAGTGCTCCGTCAGATAGGCATCGTTGATACAACAAACGACCGACCCGAAACCCAATGCGATGAACTCGTTTATCAACTCGCGCGAATCTATTTTCCATAACGGAAAAATCGCTCGCAGGCCAATCTGCGCGAGGTTCTGCTCGCGCCACAATTTCAAGTCTTCCAGAAAAATATCGCCGTAAGCGGCCGCCGTGACACCTTGCGCTTTGAATCGGCGCATGCAATCGCCCATTTTCTGTTGGTATTCGTCGTTGGAACTGCGGTGGCTCACAAAAACTTTTTCCAGAGGCAAACCAATGGCCCGCGCCTGTTCGTCCAATAACTCCATCCGCACGCCGTGCATTGACACGCGTTGGAAATGTTCACTGCACGTCGTCACCAGCGCGACCACTTCAAACTTTCCTTCTTTCAAAATGCGGTGCAACGCCAGCGCTGAATCCTTTCCACCGCTCCAGCAAAAAATGATTTTCTCTTTCATGATTACTGCCTTTGAGCCGTCACTCGATAGAACTCCATCGAGGACGCATTATTTGTATCGGTCAACGTCACGGTCCCGTTCGTCGCGGCCGAGGACGCCACGCGTGTCCAATTCGTCAGTGTCGTCGTCGACTCGAGAAAGTAGATCCAGTTCGTCGCCCCTGCGAACTGCGCTTGCCAATGTGCATTGGTAAGCAGCACCGAAATATTTTGCAGGGGTGGCGCGGGCGTTGTGACGCTGATGGAGTGAATAATGCCGTGGGCAAGCAGCGAGCCGCCATCGGCCGGCGGTTGCCCGCCATCGTTGAAACTTTCCACTGCGACGGTGCCGACGCGGTAGTCGGTGAATGTCGAACTAAGCGCGAAGCTGTTCAGCGCACCGACGGAGACACCGTTTGTTGTGATCGCCGTACTCACGAGTTTG
>JAICXV010000060.1 GCA_025934545.1 Verrucomicrobiia bacterium | reverse complement strand
GCAATTTAATTTTCGACGGCTTGTCGCGGCGCCCGGCGCCATGGCAAGCCTTGCACGGCTTCTCAATCACGCGCCCCGCGCCCTGGCAGGCCGGACACGTCTGCGCAATGCTGAAAATCCCGCGCGAACTGATCACCTGACCGCGACCGCCGCACGTCGGGCAAGTCTTCGTCGTCGCGCCCTTCTCCGCGCCGGACCCTTTGCAAACGTCGCACTCGTCCATTTTGTTGACGGTGATTTCCCGTTCCGTGCCTTGCGCCGCTTCCAGGAAAGTCAGCTCCATGTCATAGCGCAAATCCGATCCGCGCGTATTGGCTTCACCGCGATCGCCGCCGCCACCGAACAACTCGTCAAAAATACTGCCGCCCCCGAACACTTCGCGGAAAATATCCTCGGGCCGATGAAACCCGCCGCGTCCAAAACCTCCACCCGCTCGCGACCGCGGATCAAACGCCGCATGTCCATATTGATCGTAGGCCGCGCGCGATTGCGGGTCGGCCAACACTTCGTAGGCTTCGCCCAATTCCTTGAACTTTTCCTCCGCCTCTTTGTCCCCGGGGTTTTTGTCCGGATGAAATTTGATCGCGAGTTTGCGATAGGATTTTTTGATTTCCTCCGGTTCAGCACCGCGGCTGACGCCGAGGACTTCGTAATAATCACGTTTCGCCATAGTTTGGGGTCAATTTCAGGTAGGGACGATCACGCCGCGTCGTCCGAGAGATCACCCCGCAGGCTTCTTCGCCACCACCACGCTCGCTGGCCTCACCAATCGGTCGCGGAACTTATAACCTTTCCGCATCTGTTGCACGACCTGTCCTTCAGGTACTTCGTTCGTTTCCTTTTGCGAAACTGCCTCGTGCAAATTCGGGTCAAAAACTTTGCCAGTCGCGTCGATTTCCTCCAGCCCGGCTTCCAACAACGCATTGCGCAACTGCGAATGAATCATCGTTACGCCTTGTTGCAACGACTGTGCCGACGCCGCGGAGCCTTCGTTCGATACAGCGGCCAGCGCCATTTCAAAATTATCCAGGATCGGAATCAACTTTTGCAACAACCCTTCGTTGGCGTATTTGATCGCATCCGTTTTTTCGCGCGCCGCGCGTTTTTTGTAATTATCAAAATCCGCCGTCTGCCGGAGCAACCTGTCCCAATACTCCTCCGCCTTCGAAGCGCGTTCCTTGAGGCCCTCCAATTGCTCTTGCGTCAGCGGCGTATTCACCGGCAAATCATCGACCTGCAGACCGCCCGTCGCGGCATCTGCGTCGGCCTCCGGCGCGTGCTTTTGTTTGTCCTTATCCTTCATGATTCAAAGTTTCGCGTCTCTATTGCGCTGTCAAAAAGTAAAGCATAACCAAACGAATACCAGAGGGCAATGGCAGCGGTTGATAGAGTCGGATGCGGTGCGGTTATAATGAACACCGATTAAATAACCGGAGGCATAGCCAATCTGCGCCGTTTCAACCCGATAAAATAAACAGCGATGAACTGCACGACTCCCAAAATCGACGCCATCATTGCTGTGTATTTTTCTTTGTGAATCTCTGCGCTCTCTGTGTCTCTGTGTTGAACATTCCGTTGCATCTGTGTCTATCTGTGGTTAAGGAGAAATTCTGCTGCTTGAATCGGCGCCCGTTCGACCGCACACTCCGTCCTTTGTCGATGATTTCGTTGCGCAAAATAGCAATCGCACTCGCGTTACTAACTGCAATCTGCGCCCACGCGACCACCGAACTCCTCGCGCCCGGCTTCCGCCCCGTCCCGAACGACGCCCACGCCCTCGTCGGCGCAACCGTCTTCGTCAAACCCGGCCAAATCATCAGCAACGCCACCGTTGTTTTGCGCGCCGGCAAAATCGAAAAAGTCGGCGCGAACATTGCTGTTCCGCCGGACGCGCGCGTTTGGAATCTCAAGGGCATGAATATTTACGCCGGTTTCATCGACCCGTATCTGACCTTTTCCGCGACCGGCTCGCCCGATTCCGGCTCCAAAAAAGACCGCAACGACCTCACTGCTGGTGTTAAGTTTTTTGGCGTTCCAGGCGCGGAGCGTGACCCCGGCAATCCCGGTCCCGGCTCCGAACTTCCTGCCATCACACCCGAACGACGCATGGCCAAGACTTTTGCGCCCGAAGCAAAATCGTTAGAGAGCTTGCGCGAACTTGGTTTCACCACCGCCAACGTCGTGCCTGAGAAAAACATCATTCGCGGCACCAGCGTCTTCGTCGCGCTTGGTGAAACTGACCCCAACCGCGCTATCATTCGCTCCGACGTGATGCAAAACGTCGGTTTCGAAGAAGGTTTCAAAGAAGACACCTATCCCGAATCGCTCATGGGCGTCGTTGCCGCGGTCCGCCAAACTTTTTTCGATGCGCAACACGCGCTCGTTGCGCCAAATGAAAATCCGCGCGAATTCAATCCGGCACTCGAAGCGCTCGCGCCCGCCGTCAAAAAACAAATGCGCGTCGCCTTCGAACCGCGCAGCGCGTTGATGGTCGACCGCGCCGCTCGTGTCGCGCGCGAAATTGGTTTGGATTTCTGTATCGTCTCGAGCGGTCAGGAATGGCGTCGGCCCGATTTAGCGAAAGCTGCTGCGGTCCCGTTCATCGTGCCTCTCAATTTTCCCGAAGTCCCCAAACTGCCGGATGATGACGACTGGACCCAAGTGTCTCTCGATCAATTGCGCGCTTGGGACTGGGCGCCTGAAAACCCGGCGCTTTTGCGTAAACAAAATCTGGAAGTCGCTCTGACCACCTTCGGTCTCGAAGACAAAAAAGCCTTCCGCAAAAATCTGAAACTCGCACTCCAACGCGGTCTGACCGAATCCGACGCGCTCGCCGCCTTAACGACTGTCCCCGCTAAACTCTGCGGCCTGGACAAAGAAGTTGGCACGATCGAAACCGGCAAACTCGCCAACCTCACCATCGTCAATGGCAAAGGCTATTTCGAACCCGAATCCAAAGTGCAAAGCGTTTGGATCGACGGACGTTTCTACCGCACTGATTTCGAAGAACCAAAACCTGAAAGTAAGGACGATCACACTGCCTCGTCCGGCGAGAAAAAAGAAGAAGCGACAAAACCCTCGCCAGCCCCGCCAAAAGTCGTCGAACCAGAAAAACAACCGGCACCAGAGCCGACCGAGGCCGAGAAAGTCGCCGCCAAAAAGCCGAAGAAATCTGCCGAAGCAAAAGCTGAGACGTCAGACAAAGACAAAGCAAAAGACAAAAAAGCCGAGCCACCAAAGCCGCGCGTCGCCCGTTCGCCGTTGGATGGCCGTGGCGCGCTTACGGCACCAACGCTTGTTATCATCACCAACGCAACAATCTGGACGTGCGGATCACAAGGCATACTCACCAATGCGTCGATTGCTATTTCGAATGATAAAATCCAGGGCGTTAATTCACCGGTGACCTTTCACGGAAAAGCCACTTTCATCGACGGCACGGGCCTGCATGTAACCCCCGGCCTCATCGACTGCCACAGCCACAGCATGATTCTCGGCGATGTGAACGAAGGAACGATCCCGAGCACCGCCATGGTCCGCATTGGCGACGTCGTTAATTCCGAAACGGCCAATATATATGAACAACTCGGCGGCGGCCTAACCGCGTGCAATCTATTGCACGGTTCCGCCAATCCCATCGGTGGTCAAAATTGCGTCATCAAGTTGCGCGACGGCGCGAGCCCGGAAGGTTTGAAATTCGCCGCTGCTCCGCAGGGCATCAAGTTTGCGCTCGGCGAAAACGTCAAACAATCGAACTGGGGGGAAAAATACAAAACCCGGTTCCCACAAACGCGCATGGGTGTCGAAACCTTCATCGCCAACCGCTTTATCGCCGCCCAACGTTATTTGAAAGAATGGGAACATTACGAGGCATTGGCTACCGCCGACTACCCGCGATCCAATAAACCACTGCAACTTCCTTCGGCGCCGCGCCGCGACCTCGAACTGGAAGCCATCGGCGAAATACTTCAGGGCAAACGTTTGATCCATTGCCATTCCTATCGTCAGGACGAAATCCTCATGCTCTTGCGCCTCATGCAAGGTTTCGGTGTGCAGATCGCCACGTTTCAACACGTCCTCGAAGGCTATAAAATCGCCGAAGAAATCGCTGCCGGTAAAGTCGGCGGCTCGACCTTTGCCGATTGGTGGGCCTACAAATTCGAAGTCTACGACGCCATTCCCTACAACGGCAGCCTCATGCATGACCGCGGCGTTGTTGTGTCGTTCAACTCCGACTCGTCCGACCTCGCGCGCCATCTAAATCTCGAAGCCGCCAAAGCCGTTAAATACGGCGGCACGTCCGAAGTTGAAGCGTTGAAATTCGTCACGCTCAATCCGGCCAAACAACTGCGCATCGACAAATACGTCGGCTCACTCGAACCCGGCAAAGACGCCGACTTCGTCATCTGGAACAAAAACCCGCTCGATTCCTCCAGCCTCTGTCTCCAGACCTGGATCGACGGCAAAAAATATTTCGACCGCGACCAATCAAAAGCACGTTTCGCCGCCCTGGAAACAGAGCGCCAGGCCCTCATCGAAAAAGCCAAAAAATCCGGCAAAGCCGACAGCGCCAAAGACAGTAGCGCGGAAGCAAAAAAGAAATTTTTCGAAGTAAGTCTGGAACACCGTTACGACGGCAAAATCCGTCATTGCGAGGAGGACGAGCAATGAAAAATCGTTCAATGTTCAATGTTCAAAGTTCAATGTTCAGCGTTCTTTTCTGTGCATTGATTTTCAGTGCATTGGCTGTTTCAGCAGATCAGTTGTTATTGCGCAACGCCATCGTCCACACTGTCTCCGGCGCAACGCTCAATCCCGGCGACGTTTTGATTGAGAACGGCAAAATCAAAGAAGTCTCCACGCACATAACGACCGAGGGAAAATCAATCGACCTCAAAGGCCAGCATCTGTATCCCGGCATGATCGCGCTCGACACCTCGATCGGCCTCACCGAACTCGCCGGTGTTCGTGCCACCCAGGACGAACGCGAAGTTGGCGATTTTGTTCCGGACGTAAAATCGTGGGTCGCCGTTAATCCAGATTCGGAACTGTTACCAGTGACGCGCGCCAACGGCGTCACCCATGTCGCACCCGCCCCACAAGGCAGCATCGTCGCCGGTCAATCTGGCCTCATTGTTCTCGACGGTTGGACGAGCGAACAAATGGCCTACAAAAAGCCAATCGCCCTCCACGTCTATTGGCCGAACATGGAACTCGACCTCACGCCGAAAGATAAGGTCCGCGACAAATCCAAATGGAAATCTCCCGAAGACCAGGCGAAGGAACGCACCAACAAACTCAAAGCTCTCGACGACTTTTTTCAGGATGCGCGCGCTTATATTTTAGCGCGCGACGTGGCCAAAACAAACGCCTCAGTCGACCCCGGCCGAAATCCATCCTGGGAAGCGATGCGTCCTTATGTTCGCGCCGAGCTGCCCATTTTCGTTCACGCCGATGACTCTCGCGCTATCAAAGCCGCGGTGAAATGGGCCGAAACCAACAAATTCAAAATCGTCATCGCCGGCGGTCGTGACTCTTGGATGACCGCTGATCTACTCGCAAAGAAAAATATTCCGGTAATTTGGGAACACACCTATCAACAGCCAGCGCATGATTACGAATCCTACGACTCCCACTACGCCGCGCCGGGAATCCTGCACAAAGCCGGAGTGAATGTGATCTTTAGTCTGGGCGGAAGCACGTTTATCGCTTCATTGATCAAGAATCTGCCTTACGAAGCCGCTCAGGCCGTCGCCTTCGGTTTACCCGAAGACGAAGCTATCAAAGGAATCACGCTCTATCCAGCGCAGGTTTCCGGTGTCGCCGACAAACTCGGCTCCATTGAACCCGGCAAGGACGCGACGCTGTTCGCCTGCGACGGAAACGGAATTCTCGACCTCCGCGCCAACGTCCATCACGTCTGGATCGCCGGCAAAGAGATGTCGTTGGAAAGCCGCCACACGCGGCTCTACAACAAATACAAAAACCGTCCCTAGTTTTGCAGCGGGTCGAGGTTGAGCCGGTCGGTCAGTTTCTCCGCGCGTTTCGCAACCTGCTTCTCCAGCATCGAGCCGTAACTGCGCAGAGCTTGCTTCACGGCTTCCAGTTCCAACTCGACACGTTTGCGCCGGACTATTTCTTCTTCGCGCTCGCGCTGGTGCCGTTTCAGTTCAGCCGCGCTCGCATGGGCACGACGTTTCGCGTGCAACAACGACCGTCCGACGCCAATGATCGTCAGCGTCACGCCGAAATACATCAACACGCCTAGCGGATCGGCATCAATCGCCGATCGGCCGTAAAAGAAATATTCGGCGCCGATATATCCCAACAACGTCGCCATGATCGACGGCGCCGTGCCGCAAAGACAGATGGCAATCAAAATGCCGACGTAATAGGTGGCGAACGGAAAGAGAGAACCAATCAAGGGGCTTAACAACATTCTTACCATGGTTGCGACGCCGATGAGGGCGACGGCCAGTGCATACCGCGCGGAACGAGACATTCTGATGGTCATGAGCTTTTAGTGTCTGCCTGATGGCCGGATATATTTCCACGAAAGCCCACTCCTCCAAAAGGCCGAGAACAGTAAACGCGAACGACATTCGCGCAAGGGAAAGACCGAAGAAATTTTGCCGTTTTCGTCAGTCGCGCCACCCGTTGACCGCCACTACTTTAGGATTTTCCAAGGGATTGATTGCCCCCACGTCTGGCAAATTAACGACCCCGACTTTATCGCCGTGTTGCGCCAGGAACACCGCAATTTGCATCGACCAACTGGTGAGATAATCAGAATCGCTGTATCCATTTCCCGGCGTGTACGGCGGCAGCACGGGGACCGATTCGTTTTGGTCCGGCAAAATAATTTCGCCAATGGCCCAAACCGTTCCGCCGTTACGCAAAGCCTGCTCCATATCGTGCATCAAACCAGCAATCGGCTGCGGCGACTCCATCGCCTTTTGGACAAGGTCGTAACGATGGATAGTCGTGTCGGCGAGCGGCGGGACGGTTGTAAACTTTCCGTGATAATATCGCCCGAGCGTGATTCCGTAATACCATGGCATCGTCAGCACCACATCTTTCGGCGCTGCTTTTTCTCGCAACGTTTCTGCCACGAGATCGAGTGAAGACGCGCGCGTCGTGACAACGTTCAAAACCGCCGGCACACTCACCAGCGTTAGCAGCCCAATCGCGACAACGGGACCGTTGTTCAAAACTTTATGTGCGAACTGCCCCGCGATCGCATCCAACCACAACGCGCTTACCGCCATCAAAATCAAAAAATACCACGATTGCGCGTGTAATCCGGAAAACCGCAAAAACGCCAGATAAACAACGGCACCGCTCAGAAGCGCAGTCATCACCGGTCGATTGTCGCGCGCACGGAAACCCAATAATAAAACCGCCGCCGCAATGACGCACCACAGAACTGCGCCCGCAACACCTCCGGTCGAAACCGCACGCCAAAAGGCCGATCCGAGCATCTGCCAATCGATTGCAATTTTCGAAATTTCAAACGACGATTGTCCCACCCATTTCGACTGCCCCCAATCGTGTAACAAATGAGGCACGTCAATCAGCAGTGAACACGCCGCGATGCAGCCGATAAGGATTGCAGTCAACGCCCCGCGCCGTTGCTTTTGCATCAGCGCCCAGACGCACACGCCAAGAATTGTCGCCGCGAGAAAGAACGTCGCCTGATACAACGTCTGCACCGCCAACACCGACGCAATCGATGCGAGCACGAAAAAGGATCGCCGCGGTTGTCGCGCGTTTGCCCAAATCAACGCAATCGCCAGGATTAGAAACGCGAAACCCAAACCATACGGACGAATTGCGCCATCCGTTTTGATCGCCAACGGATTGAGTGCGAACAACGCCAGAGCCAATAACGGCGGACGTTTTGCAATCAGCCAGCCGGCCACCCAAATCGCGCCAAGCACAAGCAAGGAAATGACCAGTCCGAGAATGCGGTAAGAAATATCGCTCCCTCCCGAGACCGAAAACCCGCGCAAGACAAACGCGAACAACGGCGGGAAATTGTCGAACCGAAAATTGTTCCACATTTCCGAGACGGTCGGAACGTCGGCGAAGTTGACCGACGATGCTTCATCGCGCCACAGCGGCCCTGCATGCGTCGCGTACATCACCTGCAAAACCAAAGCCCACACAGTCAGCGCAATGGCCGTCCAGAAACCGATGCGGTTCGATGCGACTGCCTTCGAGGCAGACTGAACGCCACGTGTTTGCGGTTTAGCCGGGGATGATTTCAACGTCACGAAGATACAAAAAGGATGACGGTGACTGCAATCAGAAGCGACTAGCGCGCATCGATTCCACGCACGATCGTGCGCACCACCGACGGGCCTTCATAAACCAACGACGTGTAGATTTGCAAGAGCGACGCGCCCGCTTCGAGTTTTTCACGCGCGTCAGCGACGGTGAAAATGCCGCCGACACCAATGATCGGAAGTTTGCCGGAAGTTTGTTTGTGGATATGGCGAATAATTTCCGTGCTGCGCTGGCGCAACGGCTGGCCGCTCAAGCCGCCGGTTTCTCCGTAAATGCGTTTCAACG
>JAICXV010000351.1 GCA_025934545.1 Verrucomicrobiia bacterium | reverse complement strand
AGGACGTGCCCACCTCCGTCGTTGGCAAAATTCTCTATCTTGCGCCGGGCAGCGAGCAATGGATCGAAGTGGCGAACGATCTCAATTACGCCAACGGAATCGGCGTTTCTCTCGATCAAAAAACACTCTACGTCAGCGAAACCGTCGGAAACTGCATGTTGAAATTCAAAATCAACGACGACGGCTCCTTGAGTGACCGCTCGAATTTTGCCCTGCTCAACCTGCTCGTCCCAAACAAAGTCGGATCATGGTGGCTTGGACCGGACAGCATGAAGGTCGACAGCAAAGGTAACATTTATGTCGCCCAATGGTTCGGCGGCAAAATTTTGAAGCTATCTCCCGAGGGCAAGCTTCTGCACATCTTCGAGGTCGCCGCCGGCGACGGCACCACCAACGTCGCGTTCAGCGAAGGCGAGAAAGACTTGTACGTGACCGTGGTCAAGGATCCAAAGGACCCGCAGGCCAGGGGCAGTATCGTAAAAATCGCGAACGTGAAATAAACCGATCGCGACAAAACCTTGTCACGCCAGCTATGAACTCGCGTAGTCCGCAATGGCCTTGGCGACTGCGAGCGTGGAGTCTTTTCCACCCATGTCGTAAGTGCGGACTTTGCCTTCCTTGATCACCCGGGCGATGGCGGATTCCAAACGCGTGGCCATGTCATTTTCTTTTAACCAATCGAGCATCAGCTTTGCGGTTAGCAGCATTGCGATCGGGTTCACTTTGTATTGGCCGGCATATTTCGGGGCGGAGCCGTGGGTCGGTTCGAAAACAGCGTATTTATCGCCGAGGTTCGCGCTTGGAGCGAAGCCGAGACCGCCGACCAGGCCGGCGCAGAGATCGCTCACGATGTCGCCGAACATATTTTCGGCGACGAGCACCGAGTAATCCTGCGGATTCTTGAACATCCACATGCAGATCGCGTCGATGTTTGCGTCGTCGGCCCGAATGTCCGGATAATTTTTCGCGACGTCTTTAAAACAGCGCATCATCAACCCGCCGGTTTCGCGAAGCACGTTCGGCTTTTCGATCAAGGTCACGCGTTTGCGTCCGGTTTTCCTGGCGTACTCGAAAGCTTGTTTACAAATGCTGGTGCAGCCCTGCACACTCATGATTCGAGTCGATAGTGCAATGTTCTCGAGGCCGGCTTTTTCCTTCCACTTCTTCATCTTCGGGTTCGCGCACAACGCGGTGTAAACCGAGTCCGGCAATGGAAAAAACTCGACGCCGCCGTACATGCCTTCGGTGTTTTCGCGGAAGACGACTTGATCGATCGGGACATCTTCACCGCCCGGGTTGGTAATTTTGTTGCCGCGGAAATTCAGCGGATTGCCCGGATAACTTTTACACGGGCGCATGTTGGTGTGGAGATGGAACATCTGGCGCAGTCCAACGATCGGCGAAAAATAAACGAGACCTTTGCCTTTGAGTTCGGGGGCGAGTTCTTCCTTCGCTTCGGATTGCGGTTTACTGGTGATCGCGCCGAACAGGCCACAGGTGGTATCTTTCAAGGCTTCCACCGTGCGATCGGGCAGGGCGTTTCCTTCCTTGCACCAAAATTCCCATCCGATCTCGCAAGGCACGTATTCGGCATCGAGTTTCAATCGATCCAACACGACTCGCGCCGCTTCCATTACGTCGTGTCCGACGCCGTCGCCCGGCATCCAAGCAATTCGATATTTCGCCATAAGATGTCGATCTTATCGCGAAGAGTTCCACCCGCAAGCGCGGCTAGGATCTAAGTCGAAGAGAATTCACCACCGAGATCACGGAGCTCACAGAGAGCAGTCAATTAATGTTGTCCTCTCCGTGTCCTCTGTGTGCTCTGTGGTAAAATCCAGTTTAGCTTTTCTGCGCACGCAACCTGGACGCCACCAAATTTTCGGCGCCCCCGACTACGATCAACTCCTGGGCTGCGGGACTCAACGGCGGAAATGCGAATGATTTTCCGTCGAGGCTGACGACCGATGTCGCATAATCGATCGTAATTTCCGGACCCACCGTCGTCGGCGCTGCATCCGGCTGCTGCCGGATCAAATTCTCGCGCAGATACGTGACTAACTCGGGACATTCGAAGACAACGAAACCATTGTTAAACGCGTTGCGCTTGTAGGTTTCGGAGAAACTGGCCGCGATCACGCACGGGATTCCTTTGAACTTCAACGCCGTTGCTGCCTGCTCCCGACTCGACCCGCTTCCGAAATTGAGTCCGCCCACCACCACGTCGCCTTTTTGATACAGCGAGTTGAAGTTCGGATCGTAATTCTCGAACGTGACCGCCGCCATCTCCTCCGGGGTCATGTCGTCGCGGTAGGTGTGTTTGCTCCCGTAAATCCCGTCGGTGTTCAGATTGTCTTTGTCTATGAACAGAACGCGGCCCTGCACCTTTGGCGGAAAGCCTTCCATGATTTCAACGGAACCTCCCGGCTTTGCTTTTTTCTCTGCGCGTCTGACCGAAATTCCAGCTGGACGTTCGGAGAATGTTTGGGGCGCGCAAATGAATCCGGCCAGCGCGCTCGCCGCGACAACCGCGGGAGAAGCCAAATAAACCAGCGATTCGCGATCGCCCATGCGGCCTTTGAAATTGCGATTGGTGGCGCTGATCGCGGTCTCGCCTTTTTCGACCAAACCGCGACCGAGCCCGATGCAGGCCCCGCAGCCGGGCGGCAACGCAATTGCGCCGGCATCGATCAACGTTTTCCAATCGCCGTTCGATTCTGATTTCGCCTGAACTTCGGCGCTGGCAGGCGCGAGATAAAATTCCACGCCATTGGCGACGTGTCCGCCACGAGTACGGATGACTTCGGCGGCGTCATGCAAATCCTCAAACCGGGCGTTCACGCACGACAGCAAATACGCTTTTTGGATGGCAACGCGTTTTCGTTCCATCTCCCGCAGCGACACCATCGTTTTCACTTCGTTCGGCCCGGAGACGTGCGGCACGACGCTGGCGAGATCGAGCTCGAGTTCGATCGCGTACGCCGCGTCCGGGTCCGCGCTCAAGTTCGTCCGATCGTTCCACCAATTGTCGATGTCGGCGTTGGAATAACCGGAACGACTTTTCGGACCGCGTTTACCTGGACGATTCGGGTTGGTGAATTCCGGAACTCGCGACCGAAGATAGTTCGCGGTCACTTCGTCGAACGGAAATACGCCGGCGAGCGCGCCCCATTCCGTCGTCATGTTGGCGATGGTCATTCGTTCGGACATGGAAAGCGCCGGCACGCCGTCCCCGAGAAATTCCACCGCGTGATTGAGCACCTCGTCTTTATTAAAGAGTCCGCACAACGCGATGATCACATCTTTGCCGGTAACGCCTGGCGAAAGTTTTTCTTTGAGGACGACTTTGGCGACTGGTGGAACTTGCCACCAGGTAACGCCAGTTGCCCAAATGCTGGCGGCGTCGGTGCGCACGACGGGAGTACCGAGGGCCGCCATTGAACCGTACAAGTTCGAATGTGAATCGCTCGCCACCACCAGCGCGCCGGGAACAACATAACCCTGTTCCACCATCACCTGGTGCGAAATGCCGGTGCCGGCGGGATAAAAATCGATTCCGTGTTCGGCGGCGAACGCCTCGATCTTTGCGTATTTCTCCAGATTCTTCGGCGTGGTGTTTTGGATATCGTGATCGATCGCGAACACCGGCTGCGCCGGATCGGCAATTTTAGTCGCACCGATTTGCTTGAACTTGGGAATGACCGCGCCGGTGTTGTCGTGGGTCATTACGTGCCGCGGCCGAATCGAAATAAAATCGCCGCTCCGAACGCCGCTTCCCGGCTTCAGTCCGTCCGCATGACGGGCGGCAATTTTTTCAACCAGCGTCAATCCCATAACAAATTTTACCCGCGAATTACGCGAATCAAACTAAAAGCGGATTCAGAATAATAAGTGAGTGGAAAAATTCGCGTCAATTCGCCTGTTTCGCGGGCAAAACTATTTTTTTGCTGCGCGTTTCCCAAGAAGCTTGGCGATATCAAAGTCGACGAAATCGGCGTGATGGAAGATGATCGATTCGATGGAACGCTCCACCTTGTCGCCTTCGTGACTGTGGGTCGCTATCATGTGCATCACTTCGGCGGGGATCCCGTGTTTGTAGGCGAGGGCGACGCCACTGAATGGATGACGGAGTTGCTGGCCGAATTTTCCCTGAACGACTTTGCCTGAACCGTCCTTGT
>JAICXV010000339.1 GCA_025934545.1 Verrucomicrobiia bacterium | reverse complement strand
CCAAGGTAATGGTCTTTGCAATCGTCGTTCCGCCGACGAGTTCGATGACGACATGGATTTGCGGATCGTTGACGACTTCCTGCCAATCGGTCGTCATGAGCGATTGAGGAATTTCGTAGGGGCGCGGTTCGTCGAAAGCTTTCACGGCGACCTTGCGCATGGCGATTTTAACGCCGAGACGCGAGGCCAGCAGGGCGCCGTTTTGGTGGAGGTGGTGATACACACCACTGCCTACCGTTCCGCCGCCAATCATGCCTAAATTGATTTGTTGCATGGGCGGAAGAAGATGCCGAAAAAGAGAGGTCAAAACAAACCTTTTCGAGTCTCAAAATACCGCAGGCAACTGTTAGCGTCTCGCTGTTTGGATTGCGGAGATTAAGGCTGATGAATCGTGTCCCGCATTAAGCCACTCGAGCTGCAACTGCCGGCGAAACCAGGTCAGTTGCCGCTTGGCGAATTGGCGGGTGCGGATTTTTACGAGCTCGATGGTTTCCGGCAGTGAACGGTCGCCGTGGAGATGTTCGGCGACTTGTTTGTAACCGATGGCTTGCATGGCGGTGCGGTTTTCGGCCAAGCCACGCTTTAAGAGGGCTTCAATTTCCGCAACGAGACCCTGTCGGAACATTTCATCGACGCGTTGGTGAATGCGGTCGACGAGATCGGAGGTCGGTCGATTGATGCCGAATACATTTGGATGTGACGAAATCTTCCATGCGGCGCGTTGCTGCGAAAAAGGTTTGCCGGTCAGACGAATTACTTCGAGCGCGCGGACGACACGCCGCGGATTTTGCCGGTCGATCTTTTCAAAAGTCGCCGGATCGCGTTGTTGCAATTCCTGCAGTAATACATCGAGCGGTGTCGCTTCGAGTTCTGAGCGGAGCAGGGGATCGGACGGCGGGGCTTCGCCGAGGCCTTCGAGATATGCTTTGAAATAAAGGCCGGTCCCGCCGCAGAAAATTGGGACTTTGCCGCGCGATTGAATTTCCGAAACGGCGGCTTTGGCCAAACTGACAAAGCGTGCTGCGTCGAAGGACTCACTGAGCTCGGCGACATCGATGAGATGGTGACGAACGCGTTGCTGTTCTTCTTTGGATGGTTTGGCGGTGCCGATATCGAGGCCGCGATAAACCTGCATCGAGTCGACGGAAATAATTTCGCCGCCCACACGTTCTGCAAGTTGCAGCGCGAGTTGCGATTTTCCGACAGCCGTTGGTCCGGCGATGAAAAACGGAGTATTCAGAATTCAGTAAGCTCAAACACGTTGCGGTGCGACGGTGCGAGATTAGTTAGAGCTACCTGCAACGCGCACGGGTGTGTTGGTAGTTTGAGGCGTTTTCAAGCGGTGTCGCGAGAGCGTGAAATAAAGGATGATGCCGCAAGCCATGATTGGAATGCTGAGCAGTTGGGCAGGAGTCATCAGACCTACGTTTGGATAATCGCCCCGGAAAAATTCGACGGTTGAGCGCGTGATGGAGTAGACCATGAGGTAAACTGCGAAGATCTGGCCGTCGAATTTTTTGCGACGATACAGCCAGGCCAAGGCGAGCCATAAAAAAAGGTTAAGCAGGGAATCGTAAATCTGCGTTGGATGAACCCCGTTGCATTGCGCCTCGGTGATCTTTTCCCAGGACGGATGGCCGGGCGGAAAGTGAATGGCCCACGGCAGGTTCGTCGGGCGACCGTAACAACAGCCGTTCATCAAACACCCGAAGCGCCCAAAGAAATATCCGACGGGAACACTTGGGGCAAGGACATCACCCAGTCGCCATAAGTGAACGTGCTTGCGCCAGGCATAAAGAATCACGCCAAGAATCGCCCCGAGCAATCCGCCGTAATAAACAAGGCCGCCATGGCGAATCATCAGCACTTCCCACCACGGTTGGTCGGCGAAATCCTGTTTCCAGTAGGAAATGACGTAAAGAGTTCGAGCGCCGATGATCGAACCAATTAAGAGCCAGGGAATAAGGTCATAGACGGTGTTCGGATCGACACCCGTGCGCGGCGCGCGCCGTGCGGCGAGCCAGAAACCGGCCAGAAAACCGATTGCCAGCAGCACGCCATACCACGCGATTTCGAAGTTGCCGATGGAAAATGCCGTTTTATGCACTGAGAAAAGGTAGGGTGTTGTGAGGCAAAGAGCAAATCCTGCGTAGTGGGAGGCTTAGATAATTCGAACGCTTGTAGAGAAGATGAAGGTGAAGCGGACTAAAGTCCGCGCTCCTATGGCCACCGGTTTGAATTGCAGTCTGCGTAGTGGGCACTCTTGAAATATGCGGGCGACCGCCTTAGCATCCGCTGATGAAGCCGGCCAGAATCCTCATCATCGAAGATGACGATTTGCAGTACGAGATTTACGAAGACGCGCTGGCCGCCTTCCAGCTCGTGCGCGTCAAGACAGGCACCGAGGCTGTTCAAGTCGCCGCAAAAGACCCGCCGAACGTTGTCATTCTCGACCACATTCTCGACAAAGGCCAAAAGGGCCTGGATTTTCTGGCGGCGTTGCGTCAATTGCTTCCGTTCGTTCCGGTAATTGTGGTTTCCGGCGCGCTGGAAGTGCACCAGCAACTGCGCGCCTTGCAAGGGCCGTTGCGCGCGCATTATTGCCTTCCGAAGCCGGTCGACGTGCACGAGCTGAAGCGAACGATTGAAATCGCTTTGCACGAATGCGGTGAAACGGAAGTCGTTCGTCAATTCGAGGCGCTGGAACGTTCGCGTCGCGTTGATGCGCTGGAACTGTTCAGCCGTTCGACCGACCGATTGGCGCGCCAAACGCAAATTGAGCAATTGCTGCGCGACACTGATGAACGCCCTAATATTTCCGCGCTTGCTCGCCAATTCAAAGTGGCGCGTCGCACTATTATTCGCGATTTGCAGGAATTGATCCGGCGCGGTCAGTTGAAACCCGAAACTTATCCGGCTGAAGAACAGGAACCTTTGTAGCTGGTTAAAGCGGCGTTTTCAGCGGCTCGACGTGCCAGTCGAAGTAAAGATAGACACGTTCCCAATTGCCCGTTCTGCCGCCGTGGACTGGTGTGCGCGGAATGTATGGGTAATAGGTTGCGCTGCTCGGCACATTAATTTGATCGGCATCGCAAATCGTCCGGATCTTCGAAGGGAAGTTTATTTTGGTGATCTTTCGCACGGCTGCCGTGGGACCATTTGGCCGTCCATACGGCCAAAAGAAATAATATGCGTTTTCGTAAGGGAGAGTATTCGGATTTGGCAGGGGCTGGCCTTGTGCATTGCCAGAATTGGTGACGAGGTCCTCGGAGAAATAAGATAATGGCTGTGATAACGGATCGGTCGAACTTCCGGGTTTGAGGGATGGAAGCGACGCTGGACACACGGTTATGCGATTGGTGCGCAGTTTATTGTCGGGCGCACGATCACCAGTGTAGGCCGAAATATAATACGGCAATGACCAGTCCGTCGGCGTATTGGCCGCGCCGCTTTTTTGATAGCTGAAAAAAATACCCGACCAAAGCGGTCCGGGCAAAAGGTCACGGTTATCCATCGTATACATGTGGATGGCGTAACCCATTTGTTTAAGGTTATTGGTGCAATGAATGGTTTGGGCACGGCGTTTGGCCGCCGCCAGAGCTGGTAAGAGGAGGCTGGCGAGAATCGCGATAATCGCGATGACGACAAGGAGTTCGATCAGAGTAAACGCGAGTATACGCCGGCGCCACCGCTCTCGCGGGACATGTTGGGTTTTCATAGTTGGGTTACCATCACTGTGCCAACTTTCTTTGACGTGACAACGCAAAATCAGTGCTGTGCGCTCAAACGCGCGAAACCTTAACGATGCAGGCGCCGTCTATTGTTTGCAGGATGACAATTGCAGCCGAGCCACGATCGTCATATCCTAGGAGTGCCGTGAACCCATTATTTAGCACCGCCGATAGAACGCGTCGTGTCGCGAGTTACGTGTGCGCGCTTGCCCTGTGCGCGGTGAACGTTTTTGCGGCGACCGCGCCAGCCCAACCGACTTCGGATCAGGTCCAGTTTTTCGAAAGCAAAGTCCGTCCGATTCTGGTCAACAATTGTTACAAATGCCACAGCTCGCAGGCTGAGAAACTTAAAGGCGGTTTGTCGTTGGAGTTCAAGGAAAGCACGCTCAAAGGCGGCGAAACCGGTCCCGCAATCGTGCCCGGTGATCCGGACAAAAGTTTGTTGATCAAAGCGGTTCGCTACACCGATCCAGATTTGCAGATGCCGCCTAAGGGCAAGAAATTATCCGACGCGGACATCGAAACGTTGG
>JAICXV010000042.1 GCA_025934545.1 Verrucomicrobiia bacterium | reverse complement strand
TCGCCGGCGACTGGAAATGGTTTCTTCAGACTGATCAATCCGTAGAACGCAGTTTTGCGGAACGATCAATTGTGGAGTGATTGCGACCTTCGCGTTGCCAGTTCACATCTTGAAATTGACGCTCGCCATTTGGCAGCTCGACCGTAATTCGATGTTTTCCGTAAAAGGCGCGCGCCTTGAATTCGCCATGGCCATTCGCAACGCCCTCTAGATTGGTCCACCACTCGCCTTTGATGAGCGATTTCATTTTTTCGTAAACGGGTTTCGGCGACATGTCTTTGCGCAGCCAGCCGGCAGGCGCGTTTTGCCACGTCGCGTAGTCAGTGAAATCCCACCAACTGATCGCGCGCAACGATGGATGGGAAAATAATGTCGTATAAAACCGGGCGGTTGCGTCGGCCTGCTCCTGTTCGCCCTTGGCGGCAGACGGTTCCCATGTGTCGCCTTTGATGCGCTTGCCGCTGACGATGGTTGTTTCGGTAAAATGAATCGGCAGGCCGAGGTCGGCGAAGCGCTCGCAGGTGTTCCAGACTTTCGAGACCGGCCAAACGCTATCGTGCATGTGGCTTTGAATGCCAATCACATCGAAAAGTTTTCGGCCGCGACTGTGGTCCTCGCCGTTGGTTTTGGGCGAAGTAATCGAAGCGTGTTGTTCCGTCGGCATGCGCATGGCAAGCAATTGGCTCAGGATGCGGTAGTAAGCGATGTCGGTGCGGTAATCGTTGACGAGCAGTGTGGCGTTCGGGTTGGCCAGACGCCCTTTTTGCAAGTGCATGGCGACGTATTTCACCGGCCCGAGCGACGAGCCCCAATCGGCCATGCGGCTGTGATTAGTTTTTTTGTCGAGATGGGTCGCTTCGTTAACGACATCCCAATAATTAATGCGCCCGGCAAAACGGGAAACGATTTCACTGACGCGACTAGTGGAGAGGCGTTGGATTTCCTGGTTGTTGTCGGGGAGCCAGGGCGGCGACGCACAGGGATGATCCCAAACGAGCGGATGGCCCTTGCAGATTAAGCCGTGCTCGCCGGTCCAGGCGGTGACGCGATCGGTGTAGGCATATTCCGGGCTGCCATGATTGTGCTCGTAAGCATCCCAATAAAAGCCGAGCGTGCAGTAATTGAGCAACTCGGCAACTCGGTCGCGATATTTTTGCTCAAGGTCGCCGCAACGTTCGAACAAAAAGAAGTGCGAACCGAAAAGAAATTCGTGCCGCAGTTGCTCGATTTTTATTTTAGCACCCGGAACGGGTTTGCCGGTGGAATCCTTGACGGCGATTGTGCCATCGCCTTTGCGGTGACGCTCGATGTTGGCCGGCGCGCGTTCTAGAACTTCTTCATCGCGAAGCTTCGGCGTTTGTGGCGGTGCGGCGCTCCCCAAAGCGGCGCGTCCAGAAAACATAACGGTGGAGGCCGCGGTCGAGCGGAGAAATGTTCGACGGTTCATGACTTTCGTAGTTCGATAATAGACGCGTCGACACAGGAAGCGATTCAATGCTGTATTAAATGCTGCGCTTGAATTCGGCAGGTGCATGGACGAATCTCCAGCACGTTCGTATGGTGAATATTTTTTCAGATGAAGTGCGACGCGAGCCGTATGCGATCTACGAACAGATGCGAACGCAAGCGCCCGCTCTCCACGTTCCCCCACCCTTCGACGGCTGGTTAATTTTCGACTACGAGGGAGTCAAACGCGCGTTGAACGATCACGAGGCGTTCAGTTCGGCTGTGCCAGCGCCGCCGAATTGGTTTATTTTCACGGATCCGCCGGAGCACAGCAAACTGCGCGCGCTGATCTCGCGCGCGTTTACGCTGCGCATGTTGGTGGACATGGAACCGCTCATTCGCGATCTGTCACGTGACCTTCTGGACCGAGCCATTGCACGCGAAGAAATGGACTTCGTACAGGACTTTGCCGTGCCGCTGGCCATACAAGTAATCGCAACGATGATCGGTATTCCGGCGCAAGACTGGGCTCAATTCAAGCGCTGGAGCGATGGCATCCTCAAGCTGAGCTATTCCCGCAATGGCGGTGCCGAGGCCGAGGAAGCCGGGTGCGAATTTCGATGCGTGACCACCGAAATGACTCCGTATCTCGAGAAAATGATTCATGAGCGTCGCGCCGCCCCTCGAAATGATCTGCTCACGCGCCTGATCGAAGCGGAGGTGGACGGTGAACGGCTATCGTTCCACGAGATACTCGGTTTCTTTCAACTTTTGGTTGTCGGTGGTCAGGACACAACCAGCGCGTTGATCAGCAATGCGATTGTTTGTTTTCTCGATCACCCGGACCAACTCGCGTTGCTGCGGCGCTCGCCTGAACTGATGTCATCGGCCATCGAGGAAGTGCTAAGATACCGCTCGCCATTCCAATGGGTGATGCGCACGCCGCGGCGCGAAATCGAAATGCACGGCAAAACGATCGGAGCCGGCAAACTGGTGTTGCCGATGATCGGTTCGGCGAATCGAGATCCAAAAATATTTAAGGACGCCGATCGTTTTGATATCACGCGCATTCCTAATCCGCATATTGCATTCGGCCACGGCATCCATTCCTGCATCGGCGCGGCGTTGGCGCGCATGGAAGCGCGGATCGCTCTGACGGATTTTTTGGCGCGGGTGAAACGTTTCGAATGCGCTTCCAATGAAGCATGGGAACCGCGCAAGGCATTGCACGTCCACGGACCATCGCGTTTGCCAATTCGATTGAGCTAATCCAAGGCTTCTGCGCCTTTGCGCCCGTTGCGCCTTTGCGTTAAGCTTCCGGCCAATGCCGCGTGTCTACATAAAGACTTATGGTTGCCAGATGAACGAGCGCGACTCGGAAGCGGTCGCCGCTCAGCTGGTCGCCAAGGGTTACGAAATGACGTCTACCGAGACGAACGCCGACATTATTCTCCTGAACACCTGCAGCGTGCGCGATATGGCCGAACAAAAGGCCATCAACAAAATGCAGAATCTCGCCGGCCAGACGCGCAAAAAACGCGACGTCGTCCTCGGTTTCATGGGTTGCATGGCGCAAAGCCGCGGCCAAAAATTGATCGACCAACTGCCCGACGTGGACCTGGTCCTCGGGACGCAAAAGTTTCATCGGGCCGCCGAATACCTGGACGAACTTCTCAAAGGCAAACGCGACAAGATCGTAGACACCGCCGAAGAAGCTGGCAGCGAAGCGACCATCAAAGAACATCTGCTGCTCGGCAACCGCGATCGCAAATCAATCACCGGTTTCGTCAGCATCATGCAAGGCTGCAATCAATACTGCACGTTTTGCATCGTGCCTTACACGCGCGGCGAAGAGCGGAGCCGGACCATCGACGACATCGTCGCGGAATGCCGCGAACTCGTCGCGACAGGCGTCAAAGAAATCACGTTGCTCGGCCAGATCGTTACGAGCTACGGCAAACGCGAGATCAAATCCGTCGATGGCAAATCCGCTTTTGTTCAATTGTTGGAAGCGGTCCACGAAATCGAAGGCTTGCACCGAATTCGTTTCACCTCGCCGCATCCGAAGGGTTACGGCGACGACCTCGTCGAAGCCTACGGACGTCTGCCGAAACTTTGTCCGAGCGCGCATATCCCGCTGCAAAGCGGGAGCGACCGCATCTTGAAACTGATGCATCGCGGATATACGCGCGAGCGCTTCCTCAACATCATCAAGAAACTCCGAACCATTCAACCGGGTATCGGCATCACCACTGACATCATCGTTGGTTTCCCGGGCGAGACTGAAGAAGATTTCGAACAAACCCTTTCGCTGTGCCGCGAAGTCGAATTCGACAACGCCTACCTATTTAAATATTCCCAACGCCGTGACACTCCGGCGGCGGCAATGCCCGATCAGATCGCGGACGACGTCAAAGAAGCCCGACACGCGCGCATCCTGGAATTGGTG
This sequence comes from Verrucomicrobiia bacterium, assembly GCA_025934545.1. Classification (GTDB taxonomy): domain Bacteria; phylum Verrucomicrobiota; class Verrucomicrobiia; order Limisphaerales; family Palsa-1400; genus JAICXV01. The sequence continues at coordinate 5,568 of JAICXV010000042.1, read as the reverse complement.
AACAGCATCGCGGCGAAACGCTACGACGCAAATATTGGTCAGCAGGTACAGATTTTAGTCGAAGGCCCCAGCCGCAAGAACGCCGCCCGCACGATGGGCCGCACGCGCTGCAACAAGATTGTCCTCTTCGACGGCAGCACGCGTCATCATGGTGAATTAATGGACGTGAAGATCACCCGCACCGGTTCATTTACGCTTTATGGTGATCCGGCGATTTTGGAGTAGTCACTAATCTTCCGATTTTATTTCTCTTCTTTACGGCTAACACATCCCGACACATTCGGTCGGAAACATCGGCTCCTCAATGCTCCAGTCGGTAAAACACCGAATTGCTTAGGACGTTATTGGTAAACGAAATGATGCCGCCGTTTGTGCTAAAGGGGCCGGACACGTTGCTCCAGATGCTACCGGAAAGATTGGATGCCGATTGCAACGCATAACAGCTATATAAATTGGTCCAGGAAATGACAACGCTCGACGCCGCGACGCTGACTGCCAATTGCGGCGCTGGCCCGGGCTGAACCGTGACGGTGAAGCTGCATGAATTTGTGCCGATAGAGTTAGTCGCAATTACAGTCACCACATTGGTGCCGATTGGGAAAACTGTCGGCGAGGTGATTGTGCCAGCGCCAAGATGATAGCTGATGTTGGGCGCGGGGAAGCCACTGGCAGTCGCGGCAAAAGGAATCGACGGCAGTTGGCAAACGCCACCAGTGGCATTGGTGATAATGTCCGACGGACAATTCGCGAGGGGCGCCTGATTCACCGTGAGTGTAAAATTCTGTGTATTGGTGCCGGTAGAATTCGTCGCCGTGAAGACGAGCGGATACGTTCCGCCGGCTCCGGCAGCAGGAGTTCCCGCCAGCACGCCGGTCGCGGCCGTAAATGTCACGCCGGAGGGAAGCGTCCCGGTGCGGCTAAGTACGGGCACCGGAAAACCAGTGGCGCCGACCTTGAACGTTCCGGCGCTGCCTACGAGAAAAGTCGCGCTTGCGACATTGGTGATTACCGGCGGCTGCGTGACCGTGAGGGTGAAATTCTGGACGTTCGTCCCGGCGCTATTCGTAGCGGTGAAAGTAATGGGATAACTTCCGCCCGTCCCTGCGCCCGGCGTGCCGCCTAATATTCCGGTGGCGGAATTAAAACTAACTGCGGAAGGAAGAGCTCCGCTCTCACTCAACGCCGGTGTAGGCAAACCGGTTTTCGTAACTTGAAACGAGCCACTCGCGGCGACCGCAAACGAAGCCGATGAAGCGCTGGTAATGACCGGAGGTTGATTGATGGTAAGAGATGCACTGAGCGTTTGAGCATCGACGGTCACCGAGGCGCTACCGGAGCCGCCGGTCGCACCGGCGGTGAAGGTTGATACCGCCGTGCCACCGCTGAAACTTGGAGAGGCCGGCGAAGCGGTTCCGAGCGTGCCGCCGAAAATGGCGCGAGTAGCATCGGGCACGGTGAATCCGGTAGCAGCGGCTGAGTTCTTGGTAATACTCGCGGTCAACGACGACGTTCCGCCCGTCACAATTGTGGTGGGTGAAGCAGTGAAATTCATGACCAACCATGTCGAAAGAGTTAGTGTGCCGCCGCCCGAACCTCCGCCGCCGATCGCCGCAGTGTCCGCGCCGCCGACGCCGGGGCCACCGTTGTTGCCCCACCAATTATTGTTCGCCGTAACATTTCCGGGGTTCAAATCTTTGTGCAGGCCGCTGCCAACACTGGCGACATTTCCGTAAATCCGACAGTTGCTGATGGTTGTCGGGCCGCCGGCCACGGCAATGCCGCCACCGCCGCGCTGGTCAGGTGACCCGAGGCTGGCGGTATTGCTGACGATGGTGCAATTCGAGAGAACTGCTGTTCCAGTCGCGATGTAAACTCCGCCACCCTGGGCGTCCAACCCGTTTGCTCCTGCTGACTGATTGTTGATGACCAAAGTGCCCTGGTCCATCGTCAGCGGTCCGGATATATAAATTGCGCCGCCTTCTCCGTCCGCAGAATTATTCGTGAACACGCAGTTGTGAATGAACCCGACGCTGCTCGCTCCGGTGCCGCCGAAATAGAGAACGGCCCCGGCTGATCCATGCCCGGCATGGTTATTCACGAACGTTGTGTTCTGCAGGATATTCACTACCGGATTTGGCGTGGAACCAAACACGATCGCGCCGCCGCTGGCTCCCGCCCCTGGATTTGGCGTCCCCTGGTTATTTGTAAAAACGCAACTGTCAATCGTCACCGCACCGCCGTCAAAAGTCACGAGCGCTCCGCCGCCAAAATGCGCGGAACAGGAATCAAACACGCAATTTGAAACGATCATCGATCCTCCGGTGTTATAAACCGCGCCATTGTTATACCCCGCATCAAAACTGATTGCTCCGCCTGCGTAACTGCCGCTTTGGGTGTTTAAATTGGTGCAGGTTCCATAACGAAAAGTGATGCCGGAGATGTTGGCAGCAAAATTGTTTAGCACGGCACTTTGGCCTCTGGATGTGTAGTAGGAATTAAGGGTGAGAATTTGGTCAATGCCGTGATCAAACGATGTTCCGGCCTGAATGATCGTGCTGCCGGGCCCTGCCCCCTTGATCGTGATCGAAGCTAGGACATCCAGATCTCCAACCGCCGGATTCGGGTCGCCGTTGCCGTCATCGCCTGCAATGGATAACGTATAAGTTCCCGCGGGAACGTTGATGGTCGAGCCCGCGTTGGCATTGGCTGCGATCACCGCCGAACGAAGTGTTATAAGCCCGTTTCCCGCTCCACCGGAAATAACGCCAGTGGCGGTGTTGACGCTGATGCCGGTGCCGGTCACCGGGTAATCAATGTTGCTGGTTGGGACGAATGTTGCGGCGTTGAGATGCGTTCCGAGGCTAAGAATTAGGAACGCCCACAGTAGGGCGATTTTTTTGGCGATCATCAAGGGGGTTGATTGGTTGTTTGATTGGTTGGCGGTTAAATTCGATTCGATGGTAACATTACGCTAGACTAAGAGCAATGAGCGCTGTTTTTGTTCCCGAAACTTTACACGTTGCAACATTCGGCGCTTCAACGCTTCCGAACCTCTCGTCTCGGATTGCAATGAAATCGGGTGACATATACAGTCCATCGATAAAATATGCCGATCCAATCACCGACGTTTGATGGTGTGCCCTGTCCTCTTTTTCGCGGTGAACGTCCGCGTCTGCCGATGACGTCGTTGGACTTATCTCCTTTGCAATGACGCTTTCGCAAGCCAAGTCGCGCCACGACGATCTCGCCGCCGAATTGCGGCATCATGACTATCTGTACTATGTCGAGGGCAAGCCGAGTATCGGCGACTTCGAATACGATAAGCTTTATACCGAGTTGCAGGACCTTGAAGCGAAGTATCCGACATTGGTAACACCTGACTCTCCCACTCAGCGAGTCGGAGGGGCACCCAGTAAAGAGTTTACAAGAATCGAGCATCTAGTCCCGATGCTCTCGCTTGAAAAAATTAGAGCCTCAGACAAACCGACAAGCAGTGAAGAGCCAAACGTGGAATTGCGCAAAAGAGCGCAGGATGAAAACACCATTAAAGAACTCAGAGATTTCGACAATACCATTCGAAAGGAGCTTAGTCGCCACCACGTGCGGTCTGAAAAGATCGATTATGTTTTGGAGCCGAAAGTAGATGGAGTTTCCATTTCTGTTCACTATCGAAACGGTAAACTTGTCTTAGGAGCTACGCGCGGTGATGGAAGATCGGGCGACGATATTACGACAAACATTCGAACCATTCGCGCCATCCCATTGGAGTTAAAGACCAAAAATCCGCCAGCGCTTCTTGAAGTCCGAGGTGAGGCATTTATCTCGATCCTCGATTTCGAGAAGATGAACAACAAACTCGAAGAGTCAGGGCAAGAGCCGTTTCCTAACGCCCGAAATGCGACAGCCGGCACGCTTAAACAACTAGACCCAAAGCTCGTGGGATCGCGCCCTATACGCGCGGTGTTTTACGCACTAGGAGCAATCGAAGGAATTAATTTCGAAACTCACTCAGAATCACTTGAGTATCTGAAACAGTGTGGGCTTCCCACGCAATCTCATTGGTGGGTATGCCACGGGATCGACGACGCTATTCGCAGATACCAGTCAGATGTTGTCTGCCACTACAATGAAGCAAAAGACCTCAGGACTAAGGTGCCATACGAAGTGGATGGAATTGTCTTAAAGGTAAACAAAACGGCTTATTGGAGATTAATTCCAGATAAAGCGAGAGCCCCAGGCTACGCAATCGTTCACAAGCCAATTCCCTGGATTACACCGGCTGAGACGGTTCTCAATTCGATCACCGTGCAAGTTGGTAGAACTGGTGTGTTGACGCCGGTGGCCGAATTGGAGCCGGTTTTTGTTCAAGGTTCAACAATCTCACGGGCCACCCTCCACAATGAGGATGAAATCACGCGCAAAGACATTCGAATTCACGATACAGTCATAATCAGAAAAGCCGGAATGGTAATTCCTGAAGTAGTTGAAGTCGTTAAATCAAAGCGTCCGGCTGATAGTCAACCATTTCACTTGGAAACATATGTGAAGGGAAAATGTCCAGCATGTGGTCAACCAATAGTGCGAGACCCACAATTTGTCGCTTGGAAATGTGAAAACGTGGCCGGATGTCCTGCGCAAAGTGTTCGGCGAGTGCAATTCATGGCTCAAAGAGCAGCGCTAGATATCGAAGGTTTGGGGGGTGGTGTAGCAGAAAGTCTAGTCGAAACCGGCTTCATACAGGATGCGTTGGACCTGTTTTCACTTAAAAAAGAGAAACTGGCGGAGCTAAATCTAGGCACGAAAGAGGAACCGAGGGTATTAGGGTTGAAAAACGCGACAAAAATAGTTGATGCGCTCGAAAAATCTAAATCTCTTTCGCTCGAAAGGTGGCTTTTCGCGCTAGGAATACCTCGCGTTGGTGTAATCAATGCCCAAGAAGTCGCAAAATTGCATAACAATTTCGAAGATTTGGCAAAATCGCACATCCTCAAAGATAAGCTGTTGATAAAGCAAAAAGAACTACAAGCTAAACTTGTCAATCCTAGTTCCCCTACCGAACGGCTTCGTTTGAAAAATGAAACTATGCTGCAAATCGAGGTCAATGAAGACCGTCGAGAAACTATCAAAGCGGAGATCAAAAAACTTAAGGAAGTAGAAAGCCTAGACAAGAATGACCGACATGAATTGCACAAAAGGCTAAATGAAGAGATTCGAGAAATTGAAAAACGTCTTCGAGACGCTGGGGATGCTCTCGAAGTCACCTTTTCTTCGAAAAAAGACGTACCAGTCTTGGACGTGTCACATGGCATCGAACCAGAAGTCGCCCAGAGCATCCTTAACTTCTTTGATAGTAAGATTGGTGAAAAGATCCAGCACAGACTCAATAAGCTTGGAATCAACCCGCTCGGCGGCAAGGCTCGGCCAAATATTGTAATGGAGAATCCGCTTTTCGCCGGGAAACGATTTGTTCTGACGGGAACGTTACAGTCAATGACACGAGAAGAAGCAGGTGCAGCTATTCGCGAGAGAGGAGGAGAAGTGGGCGGTTCAATCAGCAAGAACACCAAC
>JAICXV010000515.1 GCA_025934545.1 Verrucomicrobiia bacterium | reverse complement strand
TGCGGCGTCCAATAAATTGACCCGTCATTGGCGAAATGATTGTATCGGCCAACGCCGTCGGGTGTGCCTTGCTCAGATGTCGTCGGCGCGCCGAGGAACGAATTGCAGTCGCCAAGAGAATCGTATTTCACACGAATCGCGCCGCCGACCAGAGCCAGGTTGCAACTTGGCGTGGCGACCGCCGCGGAAATAAGGGCCGAAGTATTGCCATTATATGTATCGAGGTCGACGTTGCCGGAAATACCGGGAATCGCGCCCGTGCTGCTACCCTGCCAAAAATGCCAAACGCCCGGGCCCCACACTTCGCAACCCGTGCAGGTACTCCACGGCCCGCCGGTGTAGATATTTTGTCCGTTGTAACTGGCAATGTCACTGAACCATTGGTTCACGCTCGTGTTAAACTGGCAGGCGTTGCAGGCGCTGACGTAAATGGCCGGTTTGATCGACACGCCCTGCCCGGCGGCGTCGCCTCTGATAATATTGCACCATTGATTGGCCCAGTCGGAATAACTGCTCGCGCCGACGATGCCGGTGAATACTTCCATATCGAGCATCGGCATCAGCGTCTTGCCATCCGCTTGCATGTAAGGACCGGCCACGGCCCAGAAATGCCCCGCTTCGGAACCAGGACTCGCGGAAGCAGGATGCGCAAAATGATAAGCGCCCATGATGACACCGGCAGGTTTGCCGTTCTGTTGATTGAAGACAAAGTCGGCGTCAGTGATGGTCGTGCCTTCCGTCGCTTTGGCCCAGGCGAACACGACGCCGCCACCTCTCACGCTCGACCAATTCGGATGACCCTGGAACGAGGAAACGTCAATGCCCAGGGGGCGTTGCGCGATGGCATTGCTTGCGCCAAAACATACGCCCAACGCGACGACGGTCGTTACACAGGATCGTCGGGGCACCTGCCAAAACAAGAAAAGTTTTTTTATCAGTGAGGTTTTCATTTTTACTGCCTTTCGGTTAGTTATTACTTTTTCACGATTCAGTCTTGTCAGGTTTTGCAGTCGTCGCGATGCGGCGCTTTGGGCGCGGCAACGCTGTGTGGGACACGTTGAGTAAAAAGAACGGCAGCGTTTTTGAGAATGAGATTTCGCGCAATTCTTTTAAGATTTTTAACCGGCAATCTATGAGCAAACGCAGAAGAGTCGCCCTGCTGATCGAGTCTTCCAACGCTTACGCGCGCGGATTGCTCCAAGGCGTTGTGCGCTATATCCGGGAACATTCGCCGTGGTTATTTTATATTCCCGAACAAGGCCGCGGCGACGTCCCGCCGGGCTGGCTGGCAAACTGGCAGGGAGACGGAATCATCGCGCGCATCGAAAACGAAAAGATCGCCCGCGCTGTCGCTGCTTCGGGCCTGCCGGCCATCGATGTCAGCGCCGCACGCATGCTGCCGTCGCTGCCGTGGGTTGAGACGGATGATGCTGCCATTTCGCGACTGGCCGCGGAACATCTGTTAGATCGCGGTTTCAAAAATTTTGGCTACTGCGGCGATGCGCGCTTCAACTGGTCGAACTGGCGTGCGGAACATTTTGAAAAATACATTCGCGACGCCGGTGGCAAATGTCATCATTACCAAACGGCTATTACATTGCCGGCGCCGTTGGAAGAGCAGGTTTCCGAAATCGGCAAGTGGCTTCGCAAGTTACCCAAACCTGTCGCGGTCATGGCCTGTTACGATATTCGCGGCCAACAGGTCCTCGATGCCTGCCGGAATGTGGGTCTGTCGGTTCCGGATGAAGTCGCGGTCATCGGGGTCGATAACGACGCGTTGCTCTGCGACTTGTCGTCACCTCCGCTTTCCAGCGTGATTCCGAACACGCAACGCACCGGCTATGAAGCAGCGGAACTCCTCGACAAGATGATGTCAGGCCGGACAGTCGAAGCGAAGGCACATCTAATCACTCCCGTCGGCGTGGCTACGCGCCAATCCACCGACACATTGGCCGTCGACGATCCGAACATCGCTCGGGCGGTGCGCCATATTCGCGAGCACGCATTCGAACAAATCAACATTGAGTCGGTCTTGAAAGTGGTGCCTCTGTCCCGCCGTTTGTTTGAGAGCCGTTTCAAAAAATGTTTAGGCCACACACCGCACGAAGAAATCATTCGCGTGCGGATGAATCGCGTGAAGGAAATGCTCACCGAAACCGATCTTTCCCTGGCCGACATCGCCGAACGCACCGGGTTCGAACACGTCGAATACCTCAGCGCCGCCTTCAAAAAACGGGAGGGCGTCTCGCCGAATCGTTATCGCACGCAAAATCAAAAATAACGCGCCTCTTTGCGCCGGCACGCGCCCATTCGGCCGCGATTACTCTGGCTGTTGCACGGACACGCTGTCATAATAACCGGTCTTTGCTCTTATGAAGTTTTCGCTCCGAAACGCGTTGCTGGGTGTCGTGTTCGTGTTTGCTTGCGCTGAGTCAGCTTTGGCGACGCCGTATGCTTCGGGCATTACGGTCAGCGCCGGCACCGTCACGTTCCTGCTCAATGAAGATGCGGCGGATGTTACGATCAGTTTCGACAATAACACCGTCAGCAGTGACGTCGGCCCAATGTCACGCGGCCCAAATTCTTTTGCTTTGGGTGGGCATACGAATTTTTCAATCGCGGTTTCGAAATCCGGGAACGGCGCGTTCACGCAAATCACATCCGACAGCAATCGTTACCTGAACTTTTTCGGCCCACGCGGCGTTGCGGTCAACCGCAATGCACGTAACAAAAACTTTGGACGCGCCTACGTTGTTTGCGCAAGCGCCGGCACAGCTTCGGTCGTCGCCCGGCCAACGGGTCGAGGCGTCTATGCGATTGGCGCGGATCAATCGGACATCCTCGGCAAAGGCGACACCGCGCAACTGCCCGCTCCGATGTTCATCGGTTCGAGCACGACTTACGCGCCGCATCGCGTTAACGTCGGTTCCGATGATACGGTTTTTGTTTCCGACGGCAGCGGGTTGTCTGGTGGTGGCGCGACGATGGGAAATGGCGTGTGGGCGTTGAACGCCGATTTGGCTGCGCCCGTGAATCTTTTTACGAACCGTTCCGGCTCGACAAATGTCTACTATGGCCCGATCAACAGCCGGCCGGTCATCACCGGTTCGCTCGCGCAAAATAATCTCGTGCTCTACGCGGTCGAATGGAATCTCACGCCTTACAACAGCATTTGGAAACACACGATCGGCGGCGCAGCGGCGTTGCCTTATACAACC
>JAICXV010000016.1 GCA_025934545.1 Verrucomicrobiia bacterium | reverse complement strand
GCCGCGCTTGTGGGCCAATAACCACTCATAAATTTCGGGGTTATTATAAGTTTGCTCCCACGAATTGTGTTCCACGCCGGGGTAAATCGTTAGCTTCACGTTGTCATTCCCGAGTGCTTTGAACGCCGCGACCATGTGCTCCGATTCGTTGACCGGTACTGCCGAATCTTTCGAACCGTGAAACGCCCAAACCGGCAAACTCTTTAGCGCCGCTTTCGTCGCCGGTTTCAGATAACCCAGGCGCGCCAGATGTACGTGGATCGTTTCGCCACCGCCGCAAATCGGAATCACCGCCGCGAACTTTTCCGGATGCGCAATCGCCAAATTCCACGCGCCGTAACCGCCCATGCTCAAACCGGTCAGATAAATCCGGTCAGGATCGGCATTGTATTTTTTCATCACCGAATCGAGCAATGCGCTCAATGTTTCGTTGTCCCAATGTTCATCCCCGCCGGGACAAATCGGTGAAACCAAAATGAACGGAAAATCCGGATGGGTCGCGATATACTTCGACGGCCCGTGAATATCCGCGCGCCAGACATTCGTGCCGCGTTCCCCTGCCCCGTGCAACACCAGCAACAACGGCCATCGCTTCGTTCCTTTCCGGTTATAACCCTTCGGCAGAAACAGCAAATAATCGGCTTCAACGTTCTTAGTAATCTTCTGTGCAAAACGTTCCGCGCGTTGAAACTTATCCTGCGGCTTTTCCTGGGCACTCATGTTGAGGCAAAGAGCAATGATGGCGCTGGCGACAGTCCATCTGAGTTGTTTGATGTTCATTAACTTCAAGTCCGCATCGTCACTTCGGCGGCTACATTAGCTTCAGTTTCGGCAAATCCTGCGAATCGATCAGGCCGATCGGACGATATTTGCTGTCGACCACAATCAAATCATCGATCTTGCGTTCGTTGAAAATCTTCAGCGCTTCGGCCGCGAGAGCATCGTCGCGCACGCAAATCGGCTTCGGCGTCATCACACTCTCCAACCGTTTCTGGAGCGCGTTATCGTCACGGGCCAGGTGCCGGCGCAAATCGCCGTCCGTGAAGACGCCGACCAGTTTGCCGCTCTTATTCACCACGCTGATACTGCCGGATTGCGCGCGAATCATCACCATGAGCGCTTCTTTGATCGTCAACGATATGTCGGCGACCGCGTTCATGCTGCCCGAGCGCATAATATCTTTTGTCTTCAACAGCAACGTGCGCCCAATCGAACCGTCCGGATGATGCCGCGCGAAATCCTTTTCCTTGAACCCGCGTGCCTGCAGGATCGCCATGGCCAACGCATCACCCATCACCAAAGTCGCTGTCGTGCTCGCCGTCGGCGCCAGATTGAACGGACACGCTTCCTTCGGCACTTTGACACTGATGACCACGTCGCTATGCCGGGCCAGCGCCGATTTCGCCGAACCGGTCATCGTCACGATCCGGACCAAAAACCGTTTTAAATGCGGCATCAATTTCAGAATCTCTTCCGATTCGCCAGAGTAACTCAAAGCCAGAATCACATCGCCATCCGCGACGACCCCCAGATCGCCATGAAGCGCATCGACACTATTGAGAACCACGGCGGTCGACCCGGTGCTGGTCAAAGTCGCCGCGATTTTTTTGCCGATATTGCCGGATTTACCGACCCCGACGACAACGATCTTGTTGCGGTCGCGCAAAGCGCCGACGATCAATTCGACCGCATCATCGAACGCGCGATTGAGCTGGCCGCGCACGGCTTTGATGGCCGCGAGTTCTATATCAAAAACTGTCCTGGCCCGTGCCAGATGATTCATCGGGCAAGGCTAAGGGCTGAAGGCGGAAGGCTAAAGGCAAAAGTTGGCTGCCCTGTTACAAATTGCACAAATAACACAACGCCAAATTAAAGGCGGGCTTTGAAGGCGCAGCCGAGCATGTCGAGAAGCAACGCGACGAGGTCGCCAGCGGTTCCCGGTTGGAAACGCTTGGCGATCCCGCCCTGACGGTGAGGGCGGCATCTCGCCGCGCTGCCCGTCCTTAGGCGCGACGGACTAGTAGCACGATCAGGACGATGAGCAGGAGTAAACCAATTGATCCGCCACCGACCCAATAGATGTCTGAAAACATCGGTGTTAATAAGGTATTCATATGTGTTTGCCGGGTTGTCTGTTCCCCGCTCCTTTCTGCTGTAACTTAAACGCCCCCCCCGAGGCGAGCTATGGGCAGTTGTTACTAAGGCAAAGGTCAGGCAGCAACTGTCGCTAAAAAACTCGGAGGAAACGAGGGCACGTTGCGTTCAATCGCTAGGCGATGCTGCGGAAAGTGGACGGCCCGGACGGAAGCGGACTGCCAGTCCGCGATACAGCCGATTAACAATCGGCGTTACGGGATACAGCCGATTCGGCGTCACACAAATTCTAAGACCAGGGATGGATTTCGTTGCGCGGTGATCACGCGTTGCCGCGGCTGGCGCGGTCGCGGGCGGCGCAGGCGTCGCGCACGGCAAACGCTTTCATCTTAGCGGCAAGGTAATCGAGAAATTTGGTGCAATCGGATGTTTTGTCGAAATAGGCGGTCGCGCCGGCTTCGATAACACTCTTGATGGGGGCGGCGCGCCCGCCGTTCATATGGGCAACGATGGGCAAGTTGCGAAACTTTTTTTGTTCGCGCGCCCATCGCAGCACTTCGGGAGGACGTTTGGAGCCGGCCGGCATGTTCAGCAGTAAAACGTCGGGCAGCGGAAAGCGTTTGCGATCGGAATAAATTCCGTATGCGCTGAGATAATCAAGGGCGGTCTTATCGTCAGCGGCAATATGGAGATCGAATGGAAGGTTCGAGCCGAGCAACGCCTTGCGCATGGCGACGACGTCAGCGTGATCGTTTTCGACGTAAAGAAGGATTTTGTTCATAGAAAGTGTGTCCGTGACGTTGAAACGAGTCGAATCCCGAGGCAGCGCACCAGCAGAATCGCAGGTCGGCGATGGTAAAGCAAGCTATGGGCGGCGAATGTGTCGCGACGTTTGCGCGACAGTCCCTGTCACGAAGGTCGCAAATTGCGATGTGGAAAATCGGGAAAGTTGGTTATTATGTCGTGCCTGGCCCGAAACCAATCTGGTCCCGGGTCAGTCTAATTGTTGTCGCCATGATTCGCGTCGCTATCAAAGTTTGTCCGTCGTTTTTTGCGGCGCTATTGCTTGTGCCGCTCGCATCGTGGGCGGCGGCGGACAATGACGTGGTCGATTTTGGGAAGCAGGTTCTTCCGATCATTTCGCAGAAATGCTTTCATTGCCACGGGCAGGACGAACATTCGCGCAAAGCGAAGCTGCGCCTGGATGTGCGCGAAGAGGCGATCAAGGAACGCAAGGACGGGACGTTCGCGATCAAACCGGGCGACGTCAAAAACAGTGAATTGGTCCGGCGCATCACGAGCACGGATGCCGATGAAGCGATGCCGCCGCCGAAGGAAGCGCATCCGGTCAGCGCAGGCGAAGTCGCGCTGTTGAAAAAGTGGATTGAACAAGGCGCCAAATATCAGAAGCACTGGGCGTTCACGCCGCCAACGCGGCCACCGATTCCAACGGTGAAAAACAAACGGTGGGCGCATAACGACATTGATCGATTCATTTTGGCGCGGCTTGAAGCGGAAAAGTTGAAGCCATCCGGGCCGGCTGAGAAATCGATTCTGTTGCGACGGGTTTCGCTGGATTTGATTGGATTGCCGCCGACAACCGCTGAACTGGAATCGTTTTTGCGCGACAAATCGCCGAACGCCTTCGAACGCGTCGTCGACCGGTTACTGGCATCACCGCGCTTTGGCGAGCGTTGGGCGCGCATGTGGTTAGATATCGCGCGTTACGCGGACTCGGCGGGATACGGTTCCGATCCGTTGCGACTGAATATTTGGCCGTATCGCGATTGGGTGATCAAAGCGTTTAATCGCAACATGCCGTTCGACGAATTCACCATCGAACAGCTCGCGGGCGATCTGCTCGATAATGCGACGGAGGACGATCGCGTGGCGACGGCGTTTCATCGCAACACGATGACGAACACCGAAGGCGGCACCGAAGACGAAGAGTGGCGCGTGGCGGCGGTGAAAGATCGCTCGGATGTGACGGCGCAGGCGTGGATGGGTTTGACGCTGGGCTGCGCGCAATGTCATTCGCACAAGTTCGATCCGATCACGCAGAAGGAATATTACCAGTTTTTCGCGATCTTTAATCAAACCGAAGACAGCGACAAAGGCGACGAGCGCCCGACGATGCCGCTCTACAATGCTGAGCAAAAGAAAAAGCTCGCGGCGTTGGATGGGGAAATTAGCGCGAAAGAAAATGCGCTCGAAGGCGCAAACGGGACGGTTCTCGCTGAATTGGCAAAGTGGGAAAAGACGTGGTCGGCGAGCAACGCATGGGCGGTTTTGCAACCAGCGCATTTTGAAACTGAAACGGGCGGCGGATTCAAACAATTAGTAGACGGTTCATTGCTGGCAACGAACATGCCGCCAGTCAAAGACACTTACGTCGTCACGTTTCAAAACGCAGTCGCGAACGTGTCGGCGCTGCGTCTGGAAGTTTTGCCGAATGACGATCTGCCGGCCAAGGGTCCGGGACGGAACGCGACCGGAAATTTTTTGCTCAATCACTTCGATGTGACGGTCAATGGCAAGCCGGTGAAATTGGCGCGGGCATCGGCGACGTTTACGGAAAAGAAATACAACGTTGCTGATGCGATTGGCGAGAAATCGGAGCCGAAGAAAGGTTGGTCAATCGACGGCAGCACCAACAAGTATCAAACTGCCGTGTTTGAAACGGCGGAAGTTTTGCCCGCTGGCGAAATCAAAATCAAATTGGTCCAGCAATATGGCAGAAAGCAAACGATTGGACGTTTCCGGATTTCTGCGACGACGTTGCCGTCGCCCGCGGTCGTTCCGCCGGAAAATGTTGCTCAGATTCTGGCAGCGACCGATGCAAAGCGCAGCGCCCAGCAAAAGACGGAATTGGCAAAATGGTTCAGGCAGTTCGTCCCGGCGGTTGCGGAACAGGCGAAGGCGCTCGCGGCGACGAAGATGAAACGCGACGAAATTAAGGCGGTCGACCTGCCGGTGATGCGGGAGTTGACGGGAAAAGATCGGCGCGTGTCGCACATTTTGTTCAAGGGAAATTATCTCGCGCCCACCGACGAGGTTTCACCGGGTGTGCCGGCGGCATTCAATCCGTGGCCGGCGGGTGCGCCAACCAACCGGCTCGGATTAGCGAAGTGGTTGATGAGTCCGGAGAACCCGCTGACGGCGCGTGTGATAGCGAATCGTTTTTGGGCGCGGATTTTTGGGCGCGGCATTGTGGAGACGGAAGAGGATTTCGGCACGCAAGGCACGAAACCGACGCATCCCGAATTGCTCGACTGGCTGGCGATCGATCTGCGCGATCATGGTTGGGACATCAAACGCTATCTCAAAATGTTGGTGATGAGCGCAACGTATCAGCAGAGTTCGCGCGCGACGCCCGAGTTGTTGAAACGCGATCCGCGAAATTATTTATTGGCGCACGCATCGCGCCATCGTTTGGAAGCGGAAATGGTGCGCGACCAGGCGCTGGCCTTGAGTGGATTGCTCAGCGCAAAAATTGGCGGCCCGAGCGTTTATCCGCCACAACCGGACGGTCTTTGGCGCGCGGCCTTTAATGGCGAGCGCACTTACACAACGAGCACCGGCGAGGACCGGTATCGTCGCGGCATCTACACGATTTGGCGGCGCACCATTCCGCATCCGAGCATGACGACGTTCGACGCGCCGAGTCGCGAGACGTGCACGTTCCGTCGGTTGCCGACGAACACGCCGTTGCAGGCATACGTCACTTTGAATGATCCGATTTATGTCGAAGCAGCGCAGGCGCTGGGACGGCAACTTGCGAAAGTGGACAGTGCGACGGTAGCGAAGCGAATTGAGTTTGGCCTCAAGGCGGCCCTTTGCCGACAACCGACGAAACGCGAGGTTGCCTCGTTGTGCGAATTGTACGACTCGGAGTTAAACCATTATCGCAGCGCCAAAGATGATGCGGTCAAACTGTCGACGAAGCCGCTCGGGCCGTTGCCGGATGGGTTGACGCCGGCGGAAGCAGCGGCCTGGACAACGATTGCCAACGTGCTGTTGAATCTCGACGGCGTTTTGATGAAAGGCTGATATGACGAACTTTCATTTTGCACATGGCCGCGCGGTGACGCGGCGGCAGTTTTTGCAACGCGCCGGTCTCAGCGTCGGCGGCATGGCGCTGGGCGGATTGCTCGCGCGCGATGCGTTCAGCGCGGCAAAGTCGCCGTTGGCCGTCAAACCATCGATGCTGCCGGGGCGTGCGAAGTCGATCATTTACCTGCACATGTCCGGTGCGCCGCCGTCGCTCGATCTGTTCGATTACAAACCGAAGCTGAACGAGATGAACATGCAGCCGTGCCCGGATTCGCTGATTCACGGGCAAAAGTTCGCGTTCATCAAAGGCACGCCAAAGCTGTTGGGCACACCGCATAAATTTAAACAATATGGCAAAAGCGGCGCATGGTTCAGCAACATCGTGCCGAACATGGCGGCGATGGCGGACGATATTTGCATCGTGAAATCGTTGTGGACCGACCAGTTCAACCATTCGCCGGCGGAATTGTTTTTGTTCACGGGCGCGCAACGGGCGGGTAACGCGTCGATGGGTTCGTGGGTCACGTACGGTCTTGGCAGCGAGAACCAGGATTTGCCGGGGTTCGTCGTTTTGCTGAGCGGCGGGACTGACCCGACTGGTGGAAAAAGTCTTTGGGGCAGCGGTTTTTTGCCGAGCGTTTATCAAGGTGTGCAATGCCGCACGTCCGGTGCGCCGATTTTATATTCTGAAAATCCGCCCGGCATGGACCGCGCGAGTCGCCGTCGCAGTCTGGATAAATTGCGCGAATTGAACGAAGTAGAAGCTAAACTTTACGGCGATCCCGAAACGCTGACGCGTATCGAGCAATATGAGTTGGCTTACCGGATGCAGATTACGGTCCCGGATGTGTTCGATATTTCCAAAGAGCCGGAAGGCATTCGTAAAATGTACGGCGCGAAACCGGGCGAAGGTTCGTTCGCGAATAATTGTTTGCTCGCGCGGCGGCTGGTTGAGAAAGGGGTGCGTTTTGTGCAACTGTTCGATTGGGGCTGGGACATGCACGGCACGGGCAGCTCGAACGATCTCGTCACCGGTTTGCCGACGAAGTGTCGCGAAGTCGACCAGGCAAGCTGGGCCCTGGTCAGTGATCTGAAACAGCGAGGGATGCTCGACGATACGTTGGTTGTTTGGGGCGGTGAATTCGGCCGAACGCCGATGAACGAGGCGCGAAATGGTTCAACGTTTCTCGGGCGCGATCATCATCCGAAATGTTTTACGATCTGGATGGCGGGCGGCGGAATCAAACCCGGAATCGTTCACGGCGCAACGGACGATTTCGGTTACAACATCGTCGAGAACAAAGTAACGGTGCGCGATTTGCAGGCGACGATCCTGCAATTGATGGGGCTGGACCCGTATCGATTCGGCTATTCCTACCTCGGATTGAATCAGAGGCTGATTGGCCCGACTGATGAGGGCCAAGTCGTGCGATCGATTTTGGCTTAGCGTTTATTGCGATCGCGGCGAGCGAGAAACCATGCGCTTTGCAGCAGTCCGATTTTCTTTGAGCGATTCGAGGTAACCGATCAAGTCGGCGAAATCGGCGAGGGACATCGCCGTCTGCAAACCTTCGGGCATTATGGAAAGTTTGCCTTCTTTGCGTTTCTGAATTTCGTCTTTGGCGATGACACGCTTTTCACCGGTGCCCTGGAGCAGTGTGAGTTCTTTAGAGTTTTCTGCGCGCACGAAACCGGTGTAGGCCTCGCCGTCCTTGGTGACGATCACGGTGCTCTTGTATCCATCGAGAATTTGTTTGGACGGGTAGAGAATCGATTCGATGAGGAAAGTGCGATTGTATTTTGCGGCGACGCCAGTGAGTTCAGGGCCGACTTCGCCGCCTTTGCCGTCGATACGATGACAGGTCACGCAACCGACGGAACCGGCGAAAATTTTCTGGCCGTGCACGGGGTCGCCATGCGTTTTGGCGGCGAATTTCATATAATCCTCGAGGGCTTTGGGCTTGGAAGCACCTTCGAAGAGCGGACCTTTTTTCGCCGCATCGCTGTTGCTGTAAGCGCGCTGCAAGGCGGCGAGCGGTTGGCCAGTGAAAGGTTTCTTGCGGTGTTTTTGCTCAATGGCGGTCAGGACGTTGTCGCGGATTTTTTCGATGGCTTCGCGGGAGTGATCGCGGGTCACGGACGTCAGGCTGTTGAGGCCTTCGAGATAGGCGTCGAGAGCGCGAACGTCTGGGATCTTCGTCAAAGCGTCCAAGGCGTCGGATTTAAATTCTTTGCTGCGGTAGGACTGGAGGAGTTGCGGCACGGCGCGTTTGTCTTTTAAGAGACCGGCGGCGTTGATGGCTGAATGACGGATGGCTTTGTTGGAATCGGAGAGCAACGGAAGAACGGCGTCCGTCGCGGCGGTTCCGCCGATGGCGGCGAGCGCGGCGGCAGCCTCCTGGCGAATTTTCGAATCGCGACGGCGGAGTGTTTTTGCGAGAACCGGAATTGCGTCGGTTGCTTTCGTTATGCCTAAAGCATGGACGACGTTGGTGAGCGTGCCGTTGTCTTTGGTAGTCGACGCGAGGGAAATGAGAGCGTCGGTCGACGATTTGGTTTTGAGACGGCCAGCGGTGTCGATGGCCTCGGGCAAGATGTCGGCATTGCGCGACGGGTCCGCCAAAATGCCGGCGACGAAGTCGGCAGAAACGGCGCAGGTCAAACCGCCGACGGTTTGGAGAACGGCGCGTTTCATGTCGGTGGATTCGGTTGAAAACATTTCGCAAAGCGAAGGCGCGGCGTTGGTATCGGCAATCAACGCGAATGCGTCAACGGAAGCGCGGCGAACTGTCAGTTGCGAATCTTTTAAAGCACGAGTGAGGCTGGCCATGACGACCGATGTTCCCGACCACGTGACGGTCTTGGCGGGTGGCGTTCCTTTGGCGGGCTGGATGGACCACCAGCCGCCGCTCCACTCTGGGCGTTGACGGTGCAACTCGGCGAGCACGGCCAAAGCCTTCGCGCGTGATTCGGCCGGCCACCGTGAGGATGCGACAAAATCGGCGAGCGCTTTGACGTTCTGCTCGTCGTAGGTTTCGCGCATCGCAAAGAGCGTCCCTTCGCGAACGGCGGCGTTGGTGCTTTGTAAACCGGCGGCGATGCTCGCCCACGCACTACTATTTGCTTTGCCAATGCGGTTCAAAGCGGTGAATGCGGAATAGCGCGCAAAAAGATCTTTTTCGTCGAGCGCGGCAGTTAGATCGGGCACGGCGGCGCTATCGCCGATCCGTCCAAGGGCGGTGGAAGCGCGGAAACGAATTTGTGCGTTAGTGTCGTGGAGCGCGGTAATGAGGGGTTTAACGGCGTCGTGAGCCCAAGACGTTCCGAGTTCCCGAATTGCTTGAGCGCGAACGGAGACGTCTGGGTCGACGCTGGCGACGGCGATAATTTCCTGGCGAGCAGAAGTGCCACCGTCGATTGCGTCTAGTGTCCAAATCGCGTGCCAACGCGCGTAGGCCGGTGCTTTGGAATCTGCGAGCAACGATTTCAATGCGGGCACGATGATTTGACCGCGTTCGACGAGTCGACGTTGTGCAACCATGCGGACTGATTGAGCGGGATGTTTTAAACCAGCGACTAGTTCGTCGGTTGTTGCTTCAAACGGCTTACCCATTGCAGCGGCGACAAACCATTGGGGTTTGGGCGCGGCATGATTCGGACCGGTGTAGGTGACTTTGAGCAGTCGACCGGCGGCTTCGTTCTTTTTCCAGCCGGTGAAATTCCAATCCGTCACGTAAAAACTCATCCCGTCGGGCGCGACGGCAATGCCAACCGGACGAAACGGTTTGTCACCCTGCGCCAGAAAATCGATGCCGTTTGTCTGGACGCGTGAATCAATTTTGTAGGTCGCGCCGTCGCGGGAAACGCGCAGACGAAGCAATTGGCCGCGGCCCCATTCGCACAGGAATAAATTGCCGCGATACTCTTCGGGCAACGCGTCTTCGTTGTAAGCCATCGCTCCGGTGGGCGAGCCGCCGCCGTAGTCAGTCATCATCCAGAGAGTGTAAGGCTGGCGCGTCTTGTAATCGTAGGGATAGGCATAATAACCGCCGTCGACCATGTGCGTCACGCGGGTCCACCAGCCGAGGCCATCGTCGGTATTGTCGTATGTGAAAATTTCGTCCTCAGAATTGATGGCGACATCGAGATGATTGCGCGTGCCGGTCGCATAAATTTCGAGGTGGGTGCCATCGGGACGGAAACGCATTACTCCCCCACCCTGCAAATTGACCTTGCTACCGTCTTTGCCGACCGCGCCGTAAATTCCTTTGTCACCGGTGCTCATGTAAAACCAGCCATCCATCCCGAGGCGGATGTTGGACGGAATGTGGTCGTTGAATCCGGATCCGTTCAGGTTGGGATTTGGATTGGTGGTGAACAAATCGACGCGGTTTGTGCCGACGCCATTGTTGTCGGTGAACACGCTGAATTGCGGCGTGTGATGGACGAAAACTTTTCCATCGACATAGGCCAAGCCAAATACGGCGTGAAGATTGGTCGCAAACAGAGTGACGTGACCATCGGGATGAAAACAAAGGATGCTGTCGCCGGTCGAGTTGCTGGGCAATCCCATGTCGATGGGATCCTGAGCGACGAAGACGCGGCCGTCAGGCGCGGCGCAGACAACGCTGGGATGAACCAACTGCGGCGGTTGAGCAACGAGAGAGATCTTCCAATCCGGCTGAACTTTCGGAAGCGCGGGATCGGGTTTGACGGCATCAGCGGCCAATAGCGAGAGAGAGAGCAAATTAGCCAGACCCAAAATTAACAGGGTGCGCACGCTTCGCTTCAAGGG
>JAICXV010000421.1 GCA_025934545.1 Verrucomicrobiia bacterium | reverse complement strand
GTTTTCCGCAGCAAAGGTCTCCCACCCGAAAAGCAAAAGAGAAGCAACCACCAACAGAGTTTTTAACGTTCTCACAAGGGGCCGATATTACAAGCGGTGCCGCCTCAGTCAATAGGTCAAAGTCACGGCAAATAATCCCGAATACAACAATGTGTCCAATCGCCCACGACTACCGGAATCGAATCCCGGAAGCGGTGAAGAATCTGAACGATAAATATCGCGATACCCGCGCCCCGGCACGAGCGCGCCGACGCCCGCAGAAATAATCACGTTATCCGTCAGCAATGGCCGATACTGAAAGCCTGTGCTGATGTCGTAGCCAAATTCGGCGCCTACTTTATCGGTCAATAGGACCGTTTTTAGCGGATCCGTTTCCGCAAACCGGATGTAATTGAAGTTTATAAAATTGCGCAGTTTTGGCGTCACGTCGATTTCCGTGCCGAGTCCGTAAATGAACACCCCGGGATTCACAAAATTCGCCTGCCCTTCCGTTTTGCTCGTGCGCAAATCCGGCAACAGGCTGTTCCGTTGCTTTAGCCCAACCGATGTGCCGGCGAGATTAAATCCCTGGCGCGCATACCAGCTAAACGGGCCGCCAATGAAATGCGGATTATCGACGATACTGTCGAAGCCATTGGCGTTGCTGTCCTCAGCTTTGCCATCGCCCGATGCATAAAAGAACGAGCCTTTGTAACGAATCCAATCGCGATCGTAGGAAATTTCCAGCGCGCCCATTTGCGCGTTGATGTCAGTCGGTTGTCCGGCGATGCCGTTGAAGCTGTCGTGACCGAACACTTCGTAAAACGCATGGTTGACGTTCCACCGTCCAATGTGGCCGTCCCCTGCCCAACCGAAATAAAACGCGTTAATATCATGCGGGACAACCGTCCCGATCGGCGCAGGTCGCGTAATATTTCCGTTGCGATCGTAATGCGTACGGCCCTGGTCCACATTCGCGTGAAAACTCCATTCGGCCGTGTATCCCTTTGCCAAAAAATCCTGCTTATAAAGATTGAGGATCAAAATGCGCTGATCGCGTTCATCCAGTCTGTTCAGTTCGGAATCGGTATCCTTCTCACGCATGTCGAACGCAATCACGTTGTATTGCCAAAGGTTGTTTGCGTAATTGCCAAACACCCGCGCCGCGGAGTTGATGTCATTGAAAATGAACCCGCGAAAATCGCTATTGAACGGTTGGTTTCCCAAACGAAACGCCAGAAAATCATAATTGTCCGACAAATCGCCAAGGTGATATTCACCAAACGCCTCCTGTAACGGCGAAAAATAATCACGAAATCGCGTCGTTCCTTTGACCGGATTGGGACTGACCACCGTTGTCTCACGAAGATCGACGTAGTTGATGTTGTAAACCGGTTGCAAAAATAAAGTCCAATGCGGCGGTTGAAAAACGGTTTCACCTTTGAACAGCTCCGCCGAAAATGAGAAATACTGCTGCAACAAGGTCTGTTCGCTGTTGCCAAAAAATTCCGCGCTGACCGGTTGCGATGAACTGATGCCGCTCGGCGTCGGCAACGTTCTCGTTTCAATCAACGTTTCGCTGCTCGCCGTCAGGTCCAAAAAAATGTCCTGTCCGATAACCGGCACATCGCCTTTGAGAATGCTTTGACGATACGGATGCCACAACGCCGGCGTCGGATTCAGATACGGCGTCTCCGCGTCTCCCGTCACATATCGACGCCATGGCGCAAATGGAATTTTCCACCGATTCCTCATCGGCGTCGAATTCGTCGGATAAGGTCCCCCTTCGTACTCCGGCGCTTCCCACTTCCATGGAATGCGTTGGTTCAATCGCGTTTGCGTTCGCGGCAATTTCAATCCGTCAGGAACCGGTTCGTGTCCATAGTTCCCGGGCGGCGCCGGTTGCATGGGCACAATTTCGCTTCGCTCCAAATTGGTTCGCGGCAATTGTTGAGATTTTTCAATGGCTGGCGGTTCAAATTGAGGAGCGACTTCAAAATTCGTTTTATAAAAAGGTTCCGTCACCGGCGCAGCAACGCCCCCACCCGGATCAGGATTAAACTGCGAGGGCGCCGCCGCCGGTTTCTCGCGATCGACATGAAATCGCCGTTGATATTTCAACTCTTCGTGTGATTGTCGCGGCGATGGCAATCGGACGCCCGTGTCCGGATCAAATTTCGACGGCGCGAGCGGCGGCTTGTTCGTGCTGACGGTTTGATGCGGTTTAGCAACGTCAGGCGGCGGCGTATTCTGGGCGTCGGATGCGGAGCAAAAACCGCTTATGAATAACGCGACAGCGAAGCTGGTTGGTTTGACGTGCAATTTTCTAGTCGGATTACCAGATGCCTCCTAATATTGCCAGCGTGAAACGGTTTAGTTGCCTCTTGCTGCTCTGTGCGTTGGCGCTCAACGCGCATGCGCAACTGTCGGCAACTGACGTCACCAACATTCTTGCCCGCGCTGTCACGCGCGCCAGCGTTATCAACTCAAATGTCGTCGTTGCCATCCTCGATCGAGAAGGTTGGGTGCTCGGCGTTTGGAGTGTAAACGGTTCGACGCCCTCAACGGACGTGATTGCCAACGCCGTTTCCAAGGCCGGTACCGCCGCATTTCTCAGCAGCAAACAAAACGCCTTCAGCTCGCGCAGCGCCGGCTTCATCGTGCAGCAACATTTCCCGCCACCGGTGGACAACAAACCGCCCGGGCCGCTTGTCGGCGTCGAATTCTCCAATCTGCCGTTCTCCGACATCAACAAATTCAAAGGACCGGGCAGCACAATTACGTTCGGTTCCTCGCCGGGAAACACCATCGTTCCAATTCCCGGCACTTCGCTCGCAGGCGAACCCGGCGGTCTGCCCCTTTATCAAAGCAATAAACTCGTCGGCGCGATCGGCGTTGCATCCGCGCCCGCCGCATTTCTGACAAACAAAGATGGCAGCATTCGCTGTGGCTTTCCAAAAGTTCCAAACCTTTACGCCTATAATCGCGACGAAGATATCGCGCTCGCCGGTCAACGCGGTTTCGGGCCGCGTCCGGAAATTTTCGGCTCACACGTTTTCATCGATGGCATCCGCGTTCCTTACATGAACAGCACGACGCGGCTTACCGCGATCGCGCCGCTCGGCTCAATCGGCGCCGAAGTCGCGCCATACACGATTATGGCCGCGCCCACTGCGTTTCCTTACCCGATCATCACTCTAGGCAACGTCACCAGTGAATTGCGCCAACCGATTATCGACGATCCAATCCCCGGCACAATCAACGGACAACCGCGCCTTACCGCTGCTGAAATTACGAACATTCTCTCGCGCGCTACCGCTCGCGCTGTCCACACCCGCGCCGGAATCCGCTTGCCGCGCGGTGCCGCCGCCGCCGTATGGATCACCGTCGTCAACAACCCGAACGACCCGTCACAGGCACCGACAGTGCTCGGCACATTCCGCACACCCGACGCCACCGTGTTCAGTTGGGATGTCGCCGTCCAAAAAGCGCGCACCGTCATTTATTATTCCACGCGCACGAATCTTTTTCCGCACCCGATCAGTTACTCAACTCGCGCCGTCGGTTTCCTCGCCCAGAGTCTTTACCCGCCGGGAATCGTCGGCACATCGCCGGGCCCGTTCTATTGCGATCAGGAACGTTTTTCCGGACTGTTCGGGAATGCAGAATTGGAACCGAGTCTGCCCAACGGAATCACCATTTTCCCGGGCGGATTCCCACTCTATCGGAATGGTGTGTTAATCGGCGCGATTGGCGTCAGCGGT
>JAICXV010000797.1 GCA_025934545.1 Verrucomicrobiia bacterium | reverse complement strand
TGCCGAGGTCTTCCACGAACGGGATTTTCTTTTTTCGCGCGAGCGCAGCAATTGCGGCGGTATCCGGCGATTCGGTGAAGCCGGACATGAAAAAATTGCTGCGATGCACTTTAAGGATCAACGCGGTTTCGCGGCTGATATTTTTTGCGTAATCGTTGAGCGACGTTTTATTGGTGGTTCCAACTTCGCGCAGGACTGCACCACCGGCCTCAAGAATTTCCGGAATGCGAAACCCGCCACCGATTTGCACCAATTCACCGCGATTGATGATGACCTGTTTGCGCGCGGCATCGCGTCCCACAAAATGATGGAGGATCAACACCAGTGCGGCGGCGCAATTATTCACGACCGTCGCTGCTTCCGCACCACAAAGGACGGCGAGATTGTGTTCTAGATAGGTCGCGCGCGAACCGCGTTCACCGCTGGTGAGGTCGTATTCGAGAGTGTTGTATTGCGATGCGATGGACTGAAGCGCGTCCTGGGCCGTCTTCGGCAGAATGGCACGACCCAAATTGGTATGAATGACAACGCCAGTTCCATTGATGACCGGTTGAATGCGCGAGCGCTGAAGTTGCGCAACGGCATTGCGAATAGAAGAAAGGATCGACGGGTAATCGGGAACAACTTTAACTTTACGCAAAACCGCCAATTCCCGCCGAACCAACGCGACGAGCGCCGGGCGCGGCAAATCGACCGAGCCAAGTTCTTGAAGAACTTTTTCGACGGCTGGGATTGAGCGCAGTTGCCTTTTCATGGGTGAACCCAAATGTGCGTCCTTTTCGACGCAACGATTTCGCCAATGATCGCAGCACAAATTACTTTTTCGCGTTTCAACAGTTTTTCCACCTTCGTCATGTTTTTTGGCGGAACGCAGAGCAGTAAACCTCCGCTGGTCTGGGCATCGCTGAGCAATGCTTTGTGACCGGCAGAAATGTTGTTCCAGCCGGTGAATTCATTGGCAAACTCGAGATTGCGACGGCTTCCGCCTGGGATGCAGTCCTTCGAAATCAATTCGAACACTTGCGGATCTATCGCCGGAATGCGGCTGGCGTAAAGCGTTGCTCCGACTTTGCTGGCGCGACACATCGACCCGAGATGACCAAGCAAACCGAAACCGGTCACATCGACTGCGGCACGGACCAAACCTTTTTCGCCGAGGACTGCGCCCGCTTCATTCAAGTGCGTCATCAGCGCAATCGCTTTTTTCTCCAGGGCGCGAGAAGTCAGTTTGCGCTTTATTCCGGTGGTGACGATTCCGGTGCCGAGCGGCTTCGTTAGTAATAGAATGTCGCCCGGCCGAGCGGCGGCGTTGGTGAGAATACGATTCGTTGATACGGTGCCGGTCACCGAAAGGCCGTAAATCGGTTCGGGATTTTGGATGGTGTGGCCGCCGACCAGAGCGCATTTGGCCTCGCGCGCTTTTTCCGCGCCGCCGCGAAGAATTTCAGAAATCACATTCGGACCGAGCTTATCGGCCGGAACGCCAAGAATATTTAAGGCGGTCAATGG
>JAICXV010000049.1 GCA_025934545.1 Verrucomicrobiia bacterium | reverse complement strand
CCGCGATCGTGGTCGATGCCACCAGACGAATCGATAATTGTATACTGGAAGGTGTCAACAACGTTGCTGCCTTGCGGAAGCGAGGTGAGGAAGGCAGAAGCCGTCGGATCGTATTTGATGCTCGCGCCGGTCGTTGGTGAATTATTGATGGTGATGCGCGCGCCGAGCGTGCTGTAGTTCGTCGCACCGGTAACGCCCGGGGTTGTGCCGTTGGTCACGCCGACTCCGACAACTCGTATGGTATCCGATGAATCGAGGTCAACATCGTTGGTCAGAACGGGAAGTGCGTTGATCGGCGTCAGTGCGTCGGTGGCGGCAGAATCGTCGTAAGCGCGCGGTGGCGAATTGCCGATGGCCAGCGGATTTCCGGCCGCGTCATAACCTGGATTGGACAATTCATTGGCGCCGGGAACACGACCGCCTTCCTTGGCAACGACGCGCTGGTAGGGGAGATAAACGCCTTGGAATTGCGGACTGAGAACGAGTGATTGGTTCGAAACCGTAAGATAACCAGGGTCATTCGTGGCGGACGTAACAAACGAGCTGACGTAATTGATTTCGAGCACGGTTTGGTCAGACGGATTTTTGAGCGTAAATGTGCCGGCAGAGTTATCAAGAAGCAGGTTTGTGGAACAAATTTGTTTGTAAACGCCGGACGGGACACCGGTATTGACGGCGTCGCGAGAGAACAGGACGAGCGCTTCACCCGGAGCCATAGCCTGGCTGGTAAACGTGTGACGCAGAACGGCACCGACATAGAGTTTGAATCCGGCGAGATTTAACGCGGTCGAGTCGCGCGGCACGTAGAATTCGATAAATTCATCATTGGTATTGGGAGCGGCGGGATTGAAAGCGAACTCTTCGACAATGACGCGTTGGGACGCACCGATTTCAAACGCGCCGATGTCCGGCTTGCCGGTGCGGAAGTAACCGCGTTGATCCGTTCCGAGCGTATCAAGAGAAGCTGTCGGCACACTATTGCTGATAGCGACGCTCAAGTTGCTGAGCGCATAGGTGAAGGTCGGACCACCGTTATTGGCCAGGCCGAGCAGGAGCGGATTCACGCTGGTGTAGTCGGCGGGCGGATGGAAAATAACGGTGTTTGTCGGGCCGCCACCGGTCGAAAACGTGGTGGTCGTCGCGTCGTCCGAAATATTTCCACCGAGCGAAAGCACCGTGCCGCTGTCATCCATTTCCAGGTTCTTGCCCTGGCCGTCGGCGACAATCGTGTTCTGCAACTGGACAAAAGTATTAAACACGTTCGGGCGGATGGAGGTTCCATGATTGGCGGCGTCACGGTTGTCGTGGAACGTGCAATTGACGACGAAGACATCGAGTTCGGAACCGGGATCGACGTTTTCAACGTAAAGGCCGCCGCCGCCCAGACCGTTGACAGCATTTTGGCGGTTGGTCGCGAAGGTTGTATTTGCAATGGAGCAAGTCTGGTCCGAATAAATGGAAATGCCGCCGCCGCCCTGGCCAACTGATGAGCTGTTGCTGTTTCGGGCGATGAGACAGTGATCGAGATTTAACGTGCCTTCATCAACGTCAATGCCGCCGCCCCAAACATCAGCGCTACAATCCGTGACCGCGCAGTATTTGAGGGTCAGCGTGGATCCGGGACCAACTTCAAATGCGCCACCGGCAAAAGACGCGTGACCTTTGGTGAAACTTAAGCGATTCATCTGAACGACTGCGCCACTTGGGATATTAAACACTTCAACAGTCGCGACGCCGTCACCCGCCGAATCACCACTGATCGTCAATGCGTCTGCGCCGGGTCCATCGAAGGTGAGGGAGTTGTTGAGAGACAATGGCGCGACGAGGTGAATAGTCGCCGGATAGTCCGCCACTCCCGCAACGGTGGAACGGATGTCGAAGGTGATATGATCGTTGTTGCCGGCGTCAGCAATGGCTTTTCGCAATGTGCCGTTCTTTACAGAAGCAGGGACGTTCGAATCATTGGGATCGTAGTCAGACGTCGAGGTCACGATGATCGAGTTCTGTGTTTTACGCAGAACAATTAGGAGGTTGGTCTGGATGTAATTTGGAATTTGATTGGTGACGTTGATCGCAAAATTGACGGGTTGGCCGACGAGCAATGAAACGCCTGGAGAAAAATTCAATTGTTCGATTGCCGTGGTCGCGTTGCTGGCGGAACCGGTAAACGTATATCCGCCATTACCGCGATCGGTGAATCCGGCGGTGGTAACACTCGTTGCGGTAAAACTTCCCTGACTCGGTGACACGATTTGGACACCCACGTTAACCACCGTCGCGTCGGCAATCGAAACGAGTTGGAACGGGAAGATGTTCGAGGCGATCGGAATTGAAACCGGCTGCGGTGAAGGGAGCGTAACAATAGGAATGCCACTGACGGCGGCGACGCGAACCTGAGTGCCACTGTTTTGCACGATGCCGCCGTGGCTATCATCAACTTTTACCGTGAAGGTGGTTGTTTCGGTCAATCCGACAGGCACGCGATTCGGTGTCGGGACGAAAACCAATTGGCGAATGGCGGCGCTGGCATTTGTCGTCCCAGTCAACGTGTAAACGCCATTGCTGGCGGTGAAGCCGGAGAGAATCAGGCTGTTGGTGGTGAAGCTGCCTTTGGCGGAATTGTCGAGAGTGATAGTGACGGTCAGAGGCTGAAGGCCGAGTTCGTCGACGTCCGAAATCAGGACAGTCGAGAACGGCGTCACGGTATCGGTGTCCTGAATGGTGACGAGCGGCGAGATGCCGATCAACGTCGGCGTGTCGTTGACGGGAGTGATAATGACCGTCGTGCTCGTATCCGTGGTATTGGTCAGCGTGCCATCGATCAAAGTAATTCCGAATACCGCTGTGTCAGTGCTCGAGCCGTTGATGCGATTGGGCGTCGGCTGAAACAGCAGGGCGCGGATGGCGGTGGTGGCTGCTTCGCTGGTGCCATCAAATTCGTAAATTGGCGGCGCGACACTGGAGTTTTTGACAAAGCCGCTCAAATTCACGAGCTGGCCCTGTGTTTCGTCGGTCACGCCACTGAGGCCGACGCGAACGATGACGGAATTGCCGTTATGACTTTGAATAGTGACGGCGGAGAAGAGACCAATAGTGGTGTTATCATTAACGCGCTGGCCGGAAGCCGTGCCAGATAAACCAGGCGGCGAAATAAGCGAATACAGGTCGATGAACACGTTCGTGGTGAGCGTCCCACCGTGTCCGTCGTTGGCCGTGATGGTGAGGGTCAAAGTATTGGTGTTCGCGATGGCGGTGGAGGGCGCGCGATAGATCAAGTTGCGCAATTCCGAAGTAGCCACCACCGGATCGCCGCTGCTGGTATAATTTGTTCCGTTAAATCCACCCAATTCAAGGTTGCCCAGCGGGCTCGGGCCACTCAGCGTTACCTGCCAATTTAGCGTCTGGCCGTTGGTCAAAAGCACGTTGTCATTTGGGTCGGGGTCGGCAAACGTCAGGGTGGAGAACGGTGACAAAGTGTGCCCGGTCTGAACGAGTTGATGGGTGGGAGAAACGCCGATAATCGTCGGAGGATCGTCAACTGAGGTCGCGTTGACCGTGATCGAATTCGTAGAAACAGTGACGTAAGTATCGGTGACTTGGACCGTAAAGGTGGTCGTTTCGGCTTGTCCAACGGGCACGCGATTTTGCGCCGGAGCGAAGACAAGGCCGGCAATGGCGGTTGTGGCGGCTGAGTCAGTGCCGGTGAAGGTAACTGAGCCGTTGCTGTTCGTTGTAAACCCGGTTGAGCCGGCAACGATCGCACCTTTGTTTGTGTTGTCGAGGCTGACGGTCACGATTACCTGCTGGTTGCCGCTATTGTCGACATCGTTGAACGTAATCGCTCCGAGCGGTTGGACGGTTTGTTTATCGGTGATGTTGAAGTTGGTTGTTCCAACGACCGTTAATGTCGGGGCGTCGTTCGTTGAAATAATTTTTACCGTCGTGTTTTTGGTAGCGGACGTATTTGTCGCTGCATCGGTCGCAAAGATCGAGAAGACGACGTTCGAAAAGTTCGGGACCGGGATCAGGTTATTGTTCGGCGTGAACGTCAATTGACCGAGAATAGTATTAGCGTCCGTCGCATTCGTCACATCGATGACATAGAAATTATTCGAATGAACAACGCCTGAAGGCAAAGAGGAAAAACCACCCAGAGAGCTTGGGGCGAAGCTGATGTAGACGGTAATAATATTTGTGTCCGTATCAGTAACGGTGACGGGATCGAAAAGATTCGTCGTTTGTTTGTCGGTGATGGTGACGAGGCTGGTCGTGTTATTGATGTTCAGTGCCGCGGGAGCCGCGTCGGCGGCAAGCGCGCCGAGCAGGAGCGCGCCGATCAGCGCACGTAGACCAAACCTGGTTGTGAATTTCATTTTGGGGAAAACATTCATTGTGAGCGGGGGAGGGCCGGCGGCAGTTTTTCTTCTACTTGAGCGACCTTCGTCGTTGGGTAATCAATTTGCAGCAACGCAATAGCATCGGTTTGCACCGGCGCACTCGCGCGTAATTCTTTGGAAAAGTCCTGTTCGACCTGGCGTTTCTTTTGCGCAAGTAAACGACGCTGAATCGAGATACTCACGTTGGCCAGCGGGATAACGCTTTTGTCGCGAGAATCAGTTTTCATGACCAGAAACAATCCATTGCTGGCGCGAATGATGGGGGTGATGTCGCCTGTCTGTTGCAACGCGAAGCCAGCCTCGACGACTTCTTTAGGCCAGCGAAAAGCGGGCGCGCCGTCATCCAACCAGCCAATGTCACCGCCACGATAGCGGCTCGCCTGGTCCTCGGAATAGTCCATCGCAATGGAACCAAAACCATGCGAAAAATCTTTGAGTGACTTTGCTGCGGCGACCGCGGCAGCCATCTTTGTTTCTGCTTCGCCTTTTTGTTGCGTCGTCATCTTGCGATCGGCTTTTATGTAAATGACGGCGAGCCGGATTTTCGCGGGAATAGTGTATTTCGCGATGTCGCGCGCGTAAGCATCCTGAATTTCCTCAGGGGATACTTTGACGCTCGCCAGTTTGGGAGCGAGCTCACGGTCGCGGAGTTCGCCGACGAGCATTTCCTGATAGTTGCGTTGGACGTCGAAATTCTTTTCCAACCCACGTGCGCGCACTTTTTGCAAAGCGAGTTCGTGAGCGACCATTTCTTCGAGAAGCGCCGATTTTTCAGGAAGGGGACGATGATGGTCGAGACGCCATTGCATCTCGTGTTTGAAATCGTCGGTCGTGATGACGGTATCGCCAACGCGCGCCAATACTTCGCCCGCACGTTTGGGCGAGCATCCGCTCAAGGCAACCGCCGCCACCACCGCAACAACCGCTGCGTGGCGGATTGGATATTTGAAACTAATCACTTGGAAACTTTTTTACTGTTGTTGAACGTGCACGCGCATGAACAAGTTCGGCGCGCTGCCGTTGATGACGTTGGTCGCCCGCCACGAAACCATTTCGGTATCGTTCGTGTATGCCGGAATAGTAACCGGCTCAACGCGGCCCGCGTTCCACGTCACCAGATCGTCTGAAACTTCGACGGAATAATTGATATCCGTCACCGAGACCGGCTCCCGATAGCTGACGCACAAATGGCCGCCAAGAATCTGGAACACCGGGCGCCCATTGGATTGCGGAGCAGTGGCATTCAAACCGAAGGCATATCGGAAAATATTTCGGATCCCGGTATTGCCGGTGTCCTGGGAAGCGAAGGCCGCGAGATCACCCGTTGCGCCCGGGAAATATTTTTGCTGCCAGGCGGCGAGCGTGAGCATTTGATCGACGATGTAAACGCGATCGGACGACGGGCTGGCCGTCTTATAGGTCGCGTCCGACTTGATGGCTATCTGCACGAATTTGTTGCCATTCGTCAGGATAGCGGTGGCTTTTGGCGTGATGCTGATCAGGGCCGTGGTTTGCAAAGGCGCAAAATTGACGAAGCTTGAAATGCTGTTGTAGTCCGTGCCGTTAATCGCGGTTCCGGAAATGGTCAGGCGAACGAGGACACTTGGGTTAACCGAGCCGACTCGCGAAACGAGGAATGTTCCGACTGTTCCATCAGCCCTGACCGCAATTGGCTCAATGGCTTCAATCGAAACCTGCGGCAGAAGCGGCTCGATCGTAACTTGCGCGACGGAAGGTGTGCCGATGTCATAACCAGTTCCGGCGGCGATCGAAAGTTGGACGATATTCGTCAGTGTCGTTGACGTGGTATAGGGAGCAATCGTCACCGTGGCCGAGCGCTGGCCGGCAGCGAGTATCAGTTGCGACGCGACGGATTGATAGTCGGAGCCGTTGATCGCGGAGCCGCTGATTTGCAGATTCACGGTGAGCGCGGAGTTGGGATTGCCGCTGCGGGTAATTGTGAACACGCCGGAAACGGGGCCGTTCTCGCTCGCGGCCGGCTGTGTCGCGGTGATCGAGATCTGGGCCGAGACAGATTTATCGCCGGTGAGAAGGTTGCCGTTGTCGACTAATGTGCGCAAATCGGTTTGGGCAAATTGCGCGCCATTCAATGTAATGAGCACATTGGTGAAATTTGCGCCGCTTCCATCCGCGCAAATGCCAAGGACAGTGTTCGTGCCGGAAGGCGTGAGACGAACGTAATTGCTCAGCACCGTCGATGAACCAGTCAAAGCGCGCGAGATGTCGAGGACGTCGTTTTCGGCGACGTTAAAATCTTCAATCGTTTCATTGCCAGCATCTGCGCCGGAGATAATGAATAGATCGCTTCCGGCATTGCCTCGCAACGAATCGGCGCCTTTGCCGCCGATGATGACATCGTTGCCGGGGCCGCCGACCAAATGATCGTTGCCGGTTCCACCTTGCAGCACGTTCGCGCCAGAATTGACGATCACTTTCTGGGCTGACGCGGACCGGGAACAGTCCCAAATGACAAAACCCTGATCGCGGCTCAAATAATAATTGAGCGCCATCTGCTGTTCGTCGAAGGAAAGACCGGGAATGGCGGCGCAATTTCGCGCGGCGGCGTTTTGGCGGAGCGTGTCCGACAGGGAAGCCGTGTAACCGGGACGATAAACATTCAGCGTGATGACGTTGTTAGTGACGAGGTGCGCCGGATTTTCGTCCACCAACGAAACGGTGAAAGTCGTTGGCGTCGCAGGATCGTTGGTTGCTTGATGAAGGAAAACGAGGTGGCCGAGATTGACGTCGTTTTGCGAGAAGGTCGCGCCAGTGACTAAATTGCTGCCCTGCAATTGCAACACGCCGCCGTCCGGCAAACAGTTGATCGTATACAAAATGCTGGCCGGCGCACTGTCGGAATCGACGGCATCGAGGCGAAGGCCGGTTGTGCCATCGGCGTAAACGAAATACTCGGTCGTCCGAAGCGATGGGATGCGGTTGTCTTTGTTCGGATCTGTGCCGTGAAGGAATTCCTGCAAATTATTCCAACCGTCACCGTCAGGGTCAGCGTTGGGGTCGATTGCGCCATACTTAGCCTTCCACCAATCGGGGATGCCGTCGCCGCTCGTGCTGGCCAGCGAATTACCAAGTTCGAGATCAAGCCGATAAGTCGAACCGCGGATATTTTGCGCAACATTGAACGTTGTAGTCGCCGGTGCCATGATTGTCGCAGGGACGCCGTCAACGGAGATTTGGAGGTGGTTGCACGTGGCGGATTGAGCGGTCAAAGGAATCGCATTGGAAGAAACGGTCAGCCCAAAAGTGAGCGCTTCGTTGGGAACCTGCAGCTCGTAGCAAAACTGGCCGCCATTATACGTATGAACACCCGTTTGCAGGCTGATGATCTTGCCGTCGGGGGCGGTGATGGTCCAAGTCAACGTTCCCTGCTGAATAAGATCAATTTGACCAGATGTGCGATTGATAATTTGCCCGTAGAACATCGTGTCGGGCTCGGAAATATCGGCGCGGGCGGCAACTGCGACGGCGAAGGCCGCGAGCAGCGGCGCAAATCTTTTTGCGCATCGAACCTGACTGGCAGTAACAAAATGTTTCATGGCAAAAATTCTTTAATTTCCGGAATAGCCGTAGCTGTTGATGACGACGTTGATGTCCGTGAGACTATTGATAAAGGTGTTCAACCCTTGCTTCGGGTCGGCATTGAGAGTCGCGCCCGGAATAATCAGCAGCCATTTCGTATTCCATACCGAGCGCCCGATGAGACGCGCGTTGAACGTGACGCTCGATTGTTCGAACGACGACAATGTCGGGTGATCAAAACCAAACGCGCGGAAGCTGGAGAACAATCGCGTATCGCCGAACGATCCATTCAAGCTGTCGGTTAACGGCTTAAATGTCGGATCGCTCAAGTTCGCGGAAATGGACGGATATGGAATTGGGATGTTCTGGTCCACAACATCCCAGAAACGAACCGTCAGATCAGGATTGTTCGGGATGGTCATCACATCCTGGCCGGCGGGCACAAGATAAACGCGCGGCGTTTGGGGCAGGTTGACCGTGTCATAACCGGCGAACCAGACGCCGACTGAACTAATGCGCGTCGCATAAACGCTCGGGTCATACGCGTTGTCACCGCCACCGAGCGGCCATCCGAAGAAGTTCTTATTCGGACGAATCTGCGTCGTGAACGAAATGACCAGTCCGGGTTGCGGTCCGTTGGTGCGCGACGAGAACGGACGACAGAACCGGCTGAATTCCGGCACCTGCCAGAGGTCCGCCTTGTAAACCGTCGCCTCGCGCAACGATTGGCGGAACGCGGCGTCGGAGTTCGTCGAACCCAAGACACGCATGCTTTCGCGACGGAGGGAGAACGTCGTGCTTTCAATCTGCGGGTTATTGATTCCAAGCCGCGTCTTAAGCGTGTCGTAGTTGGCTTTTAATTGAGCCAAATCTTCCGCCAGACCACCCGCGCCAACTGCCGGTTGACCATCGTCGCCGACCAGCCCGATCGTGCGTTGTTTGATGATGTCTGCCATCAAATTGACGGGAGAACCGGAATCGGTCGAAGCCAGGTTCGCATCGTAATCATAGGCCGACGCGGCCAGATATGCGTAGCGCGCAGCGAGGTCCAATGCCGAGCGGTATTTTTCCAAAGCGGCGTTGCGAGACACGCGGAACGTCATGTCTTGATAACGATTTTGCTGTGCCTGCGCGGCGACGCGTTTGTTGAAGGCGGTGCGCTGTTCCTGCAAGCGCTGACCTTCGGCCAGCTTGG
>JAICXV010000424.1 GCA_025934545.1 Verrucomicrobiia bacterium | reverse complement strand
GTTATGTTACCGAAATACACAATCGAATTCATTTCGAAACACGTGAAAGGGGAAATAAGTCATTGCTCGACCGACGATCCGGTTGAATGCGAGCAATCCCTCAAAGAGATGTTGGATCGACGCGAGCGAGTCTTTGAGATTAAACATGAAGGCGTTGGTTTACCGAGGCACGAGTTCGACAGGCTGATTCGCAACGCCGCGGCAATGCTGGCTTCCGAACGAATCTGCGCGTCTCTCGATATCAAGCCCGAAGAGGAAAAATTCAGATTCGGCTTTACAGCGTGAAATCGGTGTCGAGATTTACGGATGATTTGTTCGCATGCCGTGGAGAACGGGATGTGCTATGACGAGATCCTTTAAGGATGCTTCAGTCATGGTGCCCCTCCGTCAGTGCCAGCGTGCTGCTCCTTTTTGCGTTCAACGTTCGGAACAAAATCGCGCTCGCGTTCACGCACCACGAGCACAGGACAACTGGCGTGCCTCACCACGCGTTCGGCCGTGCTGCCCATGAACGCGTGGACGAAACCGCTTCGCCCGTGCGTCGAGATGATAATCAAATCAATGTCCGATTCTCTTGCTGCACGAACGATTTGGCTGTACGGGGTGCCTGAGCCCAGTTTCGTAACCGATTTGATGACCGGGTCGAGTTGATCATGAATTTCCGTGATATTTTGTTTTGCTCGCTTGCGAATGTCGTCAAGGAGGAATGCGGTATCGACGAGGGCGAGATCGCTTGTCGGTATACATTCTTCGATAACGTGCAAGAGCACCAATTGCGCATTGAATTGTTTGGCAATCGCCTCCGCGTACATTACGGCCTTATTTGAACATTCAGAAAAATCAACCGGCACGAGAATGCGTTTCAGTTGAAACGGCGCGGACGGCGCGGGAATTTGCGTTTCGTGTCGAGATAATCCGATTGCTACTCCACCGGACGCGTTGGAAGGTCTGACTTTCATATGTCCCCCATTTAATTCTTTAATGATGTTGGTTAGCCCAAGCAAAAGGTCGCTCGATATGGAGTCCGTTGCTCGTCATTGTTTGTCGATTTTTGCCTCTTTCTTGCAGATAAAAAAACTTTGCGCTAAGTGCAGTTGAATTTGAACAGTGAGGTATCGATGCTGGGCAGCTACGGATGGTCCACAGGCATTTTGCTTACACACGAACGAGCTTTTTTCCTGTTGAAAGGTATCCAGCAAACCATTTTACAAGCGAAGTCAAATACGACTGCGCGGTACGGTTGTTATTCACGTCAAAACAGCGCGATTTGCTGACGCCAGCTCACATGTTTGATTCGATTGTTCGAAACGCTAAGCTCCGCGACTTAATAGATTGGTTTCAACCGGGGGGTAATATGGAGATTTCGAGGCGAATGCATGTCCAGCCACACAGGTTGCCGGCCGTTGTGGAACAGCACAGTCAATTTCAAACAAGCCAACAAACTTTCCAAGGCCGAGACAAAGCTCTCATTCGCCAGATAACGCATTCACCAACTTTTCGCCGCTATCGAGAGGCGTTCAGCAACGCCACGGGATTGCCACTGTCGTTGCAGTCAAAAGGTGATTTTGCGCTCGCGCATGCAGGCACTCGCCGTCAGAGCCCGTTTTGTGCGCTGTTGGAGGCCCACAATTCGACTTGCGCCGACTCCCTGCGCTTTCAAAGCGCCCTCCAGCAGAAGGCGTCCGCAATGTCCGTTACAGTACGATCTCGTTTCGGTCTCAATGAAACGGCCGTGCCTGTAAAACTTGGCGATCGTGTGGTCGGATATTTGCATACAGGCCAGGTTTTTTTCCGCCGCCCCACCACTAGAGACAAACACCGGGCATTTAAGCAGCTGCGCGAATTAGGAGTGGGCGTCAGTTCGTGGGAATTTCGCCGCGCCTACGAGGCCACTCCTGTGCTCCAGCGCTGCGCGTATAACGGCATCGTTCGTCTACTGGAGTATTTCGCCCGGCAAATCGCCGCGTTCGCAAATCGCGTCCTGCTGGAACAATCCACCCCACTTCCGTCCCATATCGTCCGCGCCCGCCAATTTATTTGCGAGCACTACGGCGAGCCGTTGAACCTATCCAACGTCGCCCGTCATCTCGGCATCAGCCGGTTCACGCTCTGCAAGGGGTTCAGCCATGCGATGGGCGTCACCTTTAAAGACTACGTCTCGAGGTTTCGCATTGAAAAAGCCAAAGCCCTGCTCGTGAACTCGAGATGCCACGTGAGCGAAGCTGCTTACAGTTGCGGATTCAATTCGTTAAGCAATTTCAATCGTCACTTCCATCGGATCGTCGGCCAATCACCAACAAGCTTTCGCAGACGAATCAATTCGTAATTCCGTTACATTCCTTGATCGTGCGGTACCGTTACGAAAACGTTCCTTGTCGCGGTATTCCCGAAGATATCGTTGCATTGCACTGTCAGTGTATAAATGCGGTCGGTTTTGATGTTACCCGCCCGCTCGGCGCGAAGCAGGGCAGTCAGATCGCCGGTGATAATCCAGTCGGGTGAGGTATTCGCATCCCCCGTGCCGTTGACCGGCTGATTGGAGGTGATACTCGTGATCTTACACGAAACATCATTGCCTTGTGTCATGACGGAAACTGTCACCGGTATAAACTTATGATTCGGTGGACCAAGCCTGCTCGGCGATGCGCCAGCGCTGTCGATCACTAATTGGTTCGTTTCGCTCGATGAAAAAACGTAAGCGGCCCCGCTGTTAGTCATGATTGGACTATCGAATGGCGCTCCTATAATGATTCCGCTTTCGGCAAAATCGATCGCACTACCAAATTGCGCGCCGTCGCTTGCATCCGGCGCCGCGAGCTCTTGCGCGAGCACCCAATTCGTTTTCGCACTACTCTGCAAAAAAATATCTGCCGCACCAGCAAGAGGATTATTGTCGATCGTACGGAAGGGAATGCCAATAACCACTGTCCCGTTGCGGACTGAAACCGCAGTGCCAAAGCCCAATCCGCGAACATTCGAAACGGGCGTCAATTTCTGTAATTGCACGAAAGTATTCCCCAGCCCGAAAGCCGGCCCGCCATAGATTAATGCCGCGCCTCCGAGAATCCCGTTATCATCAGACGCGCCCGGCGCTCCTATCACCGCGACGCCTCCTTGCAGCGCCACCGAGACGCCAAAATTTGCGGCCGTGTTTAATCGTGGGAGGATCGTTTGTTGCAGCGTCCAATTCGTGCCCGTTCTCATAAACACAAAAGCCCCGCCCGACACCGTAAGGCCCGGCGCACCCGCTATCAGAAAATTGTTTTCAAGCGCCACCGACTCGCCGGTAAAAGCCTGGAACGTGTTGCTCGGCGCTGCCACGATCGCCTGAGGAAGGAAAAGCGTCCCGTTGTTTGTATAGATTGAAACCGTTCCGCTGCCTGGCCCATTTCCATCGCCCGGATTTCCAATCGCAAGCGTGTTTCCGCTCAGCGCCACTGACGTTCCAAAACTGGAAAACTCGCGGAACGGTTGGATCGTCTGATTTAAAACCCAATTCCCGTTGACCAGCTTGTAAACGAATACTGCCGCAGTCAGTCCGTTTGGGCATCCAAGCGGTTGGCCCACAACCAACAACCCATCCCGCATCGCTATCGAGTTCCCAAACCCTATTCCATTCGGGTTACAAGATACCAGTGGCTGCGGCAGCTTTTGTGTCTGAACCCAATTTCCGCCGACGAGTGTGTAGCTATAAACCGCACCCATTATCGCATCCGGTGCGCCAACGGCCGCT
>JAICXV010000479.1 GCA_025934545.1 Verrucomicrobiia bacterium | reverse complement strand
ATGGACGCGGTTGCAGAAGGTAAACTCCATTTCGGTTTCGTCGGCGGCATGTTGGCCGACTAAATCGACGCAGCTCGAAAGGAGGCCGCGGATAAGTTTGCCTTTGGTTGCCGCGAGAAATTCTTTAACGCCGGTGGAGTAGGGGACGGGATACAAAACGTTGGCGGCATCCGAAAGCCGGCGGCCGGTCAGGTCGGCGACGTCTTCGATCGCCCATTGTTGGTCGGCGCCTTTTTTCGCGTAGTAAAATTTCGTGCGGACATCCCATTGCTCTTTCAGGTCGTAAGCAAAACCCAACGCGTCCCAGCTCGAATGAAAGATGCTGCCGACGTTGGTGTAGGCGAAGAGGCAACCGTCACCGTCGATGGTTACTAACTTGATGTTGCTTTTAGCCACGGACGGAACACCGACTTATTTGGCCGCGCTGGGTATCGGTGGCGTTGGAGTTGGAGAATGGCCGGAGACGCGGCCGAGGATGGTCAGCATCAATAAGCCTCCGATGGCGCCGAAAGGAGCCATGAAATAGAAATAGTTTCCCAAACTTTTATCGAGGAGATGGCCGAGGATGACGCCGGCGAGGCTGCCGCCGAAATATTGGAAGGAATCAATCAAGCCGAGGGCGAATCCGGCCATTCTTCTACCGCCGATGTCCATGGGAGCGGCCGAGCCGAGAATGGAGTGGGTCGAGTTGGCGGTGAATGAAATCAACACCAGAAACAAGATCGCGGCATTGGCAGTGTGAAATTGTGCAGCTAACAAGATGATAGCGGTTTCCAAAAAATATAGTGCTGCAGCGACAGGCGCGCGGCGGCCCTTGAATAGAATATCAGAAACATAGCCCGAACTGAGCGAACCAACGGATGCCACCAGCGGTATCAATAAAGCGAGCCATTGGAAACTGGCTGAATTGAGGTCCGAATGATAAAGGTCCTGCATGTAGCGGGGAAACCATTGGTCGATTGCTTGACGGACGGCGCCGGTGCAGGCGTAAGCCGCAGCAGTGATCCAGACGACACGATTGCTAATAATGGTGAAGAACACCTGCTTAAATGGAGCGTGGGTTCCATCGGCGGCTCTGATGGAATCGTCGGGAATAACATTCTCGTAACCTGCTTCTTCCGGCGTTTCTTTTACGAAAATGAACATGCCGATGGCGACAATCGCGCAGATCATCGATGGCGCCCAAAAGAGCCAGCGCCAGTGCAGGGGCGAGACCTTGAGTGATCCCCAAAGGACAAAGCCCGCGAGCAGGGCGGGACCAAGTTTGAAAATGCCGAAACGCCCAAGATTGATCATGAACCCGAAAATTCCGGAGAACCGGCCACGCTCTATCCGTTTGAACCATGCGGCATTGATTTTCACCATTCCGGGCGCACCGTAAGCCTGGAAATATCCATCGACGCCACGGATGGCGATAAAGAGTCCGAGCATGCTCCAGTACGAGGCCACGCCAAACAGGATGTTCATCGCAATGGTGCCGCAC
This sequence comes from Verrucomicrobiia bacterium, assembly GCA_025934545.1. Lineage (GTDB taxonomy): Bacteria > Verrucomicrobiota > Verrucomicrobiia > Limisphaerales > Palsa-1400 > JAICXV01. Next base: position 1,964 of record JAICXV010000479.1, on the reverse strand, counting down.
GCGCCGATGAGCATCGCCTTTTTGCCGCCAATGTGGTCGGTGATCAGACCGTTGATGATCTGGCCGCACGCATACACGAACAGGGCCGTCGTGATGATGTAGCCCATTTGCGTGTGGTCAAAGTGGTACTCGTCGCTGATGGATTTGTTGGCGACGGAGAGGTTGTACCGACACATGTAGAATGATGTGTACAGTAAACCCAGGAATCCCCAGTTCAGGCCTCGGCGAGCCCGAAATCCGGCTGGATAGGGCGCGTCCGTGGCGTTGGTTGACGTCGGGGAGGTTGCCGAAGAGGTCATGTTTGGTTGTGGTGGCGGAGAGGTAATCAGACTAGGGCGTGCGGGTCAAAACCATTCGTCGTAGCCGCCGAGGTGACGAGGCGGATTTGTTTGTCGTTTGAACATTTAAGGTCCGCTTCGTTACCTCGGCGGCTACGATTTGTTAGAGGGTGTTCAGGGCGTCGATCAAAGCGCGTAAGCGGCCATAGCTGCGGCGGTCGAAGCCGAAGCCAATGCGCGGCAGGTTCAACGCCGATACTTCGTCTTGTTCTTCGGGCATCGCATCGATGACACGAATGGGTTCGCCGGCGATGATGTCGGAGAAATCTTCGTTCAAAGCCTGGACGGACGACGGGCTCGGCGTGTGTTTCAAACGAACGATCAAAGTGTCGCGGACCCAACGCATCGAGTGATAGTTGCGATAGAAACGGATGATGTGTTTGATGGCATCGTCGTTGTTATCGAAGATGCGATAGATCTTGGTGTCCTCCTGATTGATCAGTTTGTGGCGGAGGAGGTGTTCCTGGATTTGTTTGTCCCAGGTGCGCCAGAAGGTTGAGCCCGGCGGATTGATGAGCACGAGGGGACGCATGCGGCTCTTGCCGGTTTGCATGAGGGTCAACGCTTCATAGCCTTCGTCCATGGTGCCGAAACCGCCGGGGAACAATGCGATCGCGTCGGAATGACGGATGAACGTCACTTTGCGGGTGAAGAAATATTTGAAGTTAACGAGCTTTTTGTCACCGGAGATAATGGAGTTGGTGACTTGCTCGTGCGGCAAACGAATGGCGGCGCCGAAACTATTGTCGACGCCCGCGCCTTCGAGGCCGGCTTGCATGATGCCGGGGCCGGCGCCGGTGATGACCATCCATTGGGCTTCGGCCATTTTGCGGCCGAATTCGGCGGCTTGTTTGTATTCGGGTTCTTCGGGCTTCGTTCGCGCGGAACCGAACACGGTGACTTTGCGCTTGTCGACGTAGGGCGCGAAGGTTTTGAAAGCGTAACGCAATTCGCGCACGGCGGTTTGGATGACGCGAACGTCGCCACGATCTTCGACGTCGTGGAGAAGTTTGAGTGCGTTATCGATGATGTCAGCGACTAATTCCTGATTATGACCGCAACCTTTGTAGACGATTAAATCCTGAATTCTGCGGGCCAGCTCCGGGTCGATTGGAGCCTTGGTTGGTTTATCCATACTTACTTTTTTCTACTCAACAGGGATGTGAATGGTATCACAGCGCGTGTGCGCAATGCAAAGAGAATGAGCTTATTTTGCGTGCTTTAGTGCGCTGCGAATGCGACGGGAGCAGCTCCGCTGGTTCGGGAGCGCCCGGCTGGCACAACGCTGGTTTGTCGTGCGTCGCGGGTTAATGAGCGGATGTAACGGACTTCGTGCTGGTCGTACGGAGTGCCGTCAGCTCGGAAAATATCGTGAAACCATCGGGGCGGTTCGTCGCCGTATGTTTTTTCCCAGGAATCCCATGGGAAAATGGTCTGCGTTTTGCCGGAGACAAAGCCCCAGTTATAAGCGCCGACGTGTTGTTCTTTCATATATCCCAAATTGGGATCAAAGGTGCTGCCCATCGGACGGGCCATGTATTCGCTGCAAACGATGGGGCGATGGTAACGGCGCAGGTTGTCGACGCATTTTTTGAGTGAGTCGAGTTTTCCGTAGTTGTGGAAAGT
>JAICXV010000287.1 GCA_025934545.1 Verrucomicrobiia bacterium | reverse complement strand
GGTCGGGCAATTCGGCGTCGGAAACAAAACCGAGCATGTGAATGTCGTCGGCAACGGGCGATTCCTTGGCAGCGCGATGGATGACTTCGGCCCCGTGCCAATCGCTGCCGGCGAGCACGAGTTTCCAGTTTGAGCGCGTCGATTGCTTGAACTGATTGAACGCCTGAATCAAACGCCAATGATTTTTTGCGGGATGTTCCAGTCGCGAAACGTACAAGAAACAGGGCGCGTCATGTTTGAAACGTTTCTGGGGCGCTGGAAAAAAGCGGTGATGTTCGAGTCCGTTGTGAATGACGCTGATGCGATCTTTCGACAATCCGAAATGTTGGTTGATGTCGTTCGCGGTCGTCTGACTGATCGCGATAACTTTGTCCTGCCGCCGAACGAGGGCGCGGGCGACGACCCGGCCGTAAAACATACGCGCCCAATCGTATTTGTTCTGGACTGAAAATGCCGCGAGATCGTGAACAGTGCCGACGCGCGCGCAGGAACGCGTCCAGAGCATTCGGCGATAGGATGGGACGTGGACAACTTGAATTCCGAGTTGGCGGATCAATTCCGGCAATCGTGTTTGATGCCAGAGAATATCTTTTAACGGAGAACGAAAGCGCTCGGGAACGGAGACAATTGTCGCGCGCCCTTTCGCGAAGTCAAAGAGGCGCACGTCACTTTCGAGCACGAAGAGGACATATTCGTGTCCACTTTCCTGATCGAGCAATGCGCGAACGAGGCCAAGCACATATTGGCCGATACCACTGCGCCCGCGCGCGATCACTGAAGTCGAAATACCAATCTTCACGCGATTCCTCCACCGAACACCAACGAATCGACTTTGGATAATTCCAAAACATTGCGCACATCGGGACGAACGCCAGTGAAAATTAATTCGACGCCCTGCTGTTTCGCCGTTGTCTTGGCGCGCAACATCAAGCCGGCGCCGGCGGTGTCGATGAACTGTAAGCCGGACAGATCAATCAAACAGCGATGATCGCGGGTCGAATGTTGTCCGAGTTGCGCGCTGGTCGATTTCCAAACTTCATCGACATTTCGCGATGTGATTTCGCCCTGCCAAAAAATCGACGGCTTCCATGGGAAATATCCGGGTTGCAGCAGCACCGGCGCGTTGGGCGGGGGAGCCTTGACCATTTTTTGCGCGCACGCCTGGTCTTTCGCGATGGTGAAAAAGTTTTGCAATTTCATCAAGCGCAACGCCGATTTAACCGCCGGGCTGGGAGAGAGCAGGATCAATTTGCGTCCAGCGATACGCGCCTGTCGTTGCAAGCGCACGAGCAATCCCATGCCGGTGCTGTCGATGAAGCGAACGCGTTGCAGGTCGAGCAAACAGGTGGGCGCGGACGCCAGTGCGTTGGCGCAGAGCAGGGAGTATTGACGGACGGTTTTGCCGTCGAGACGTCGAGGCAAGACGATGTGTTGCCAGTGGCGTTTATTCCTGACCGGCGTGACGCGTGGCATGGAGCGATGAGTCACGCCGCGCAATTGCATGCGCCACCATTGCAAAGCAATAGCCCACGTGAAAACCCATAACCCGCGCATGTATCGTTTGAACAAGCGGCGCGGCTCTTGCACGAGGCGGAAAATCCATTCCATGCCGGTGGCTTGCATCCAGCGCGGCGCGCGTAAAACTTTTCCCGCGAGAAAATCGATCGTCGCTCCGACGCCGACGGACACCGGCACGCCGAGGTCGCGGTAATGCATGGCGATCCATTTTTCCTGTTTCGGGCAACCAAACGAAACGAACAGCAGATCTGGTTTCGCTTCGCGGATTCTGCGACAGATTTCCGCGTGGTCCATTTCGAACAGGCTCGCTATCGGCGGAGAATAATGTCCGGCAATGACGACCTGTGGATGTTTTGCTTTGAGATTTGCGACCGCCTGAGAGGTGGTCTCGGGCGTTCCGCCGAGAAAGAACAAACGGTATTGCTTTCGCACTGCGGTTTCGATCAGCAATGGCACGAGGTCCGATCCGGCGACGCGTTCCGGCAACGGATTGCCGAGCAGACGCGATGCCCACACCAGTGGCATTCCATCGCAAAGCACCAGGTGGGCATCGGTCAAGATTCGGTGAAGTTCCACATCTCGCGACGATTGCACGAGGAAATCGACATTGGCCGTAACGAGATGGTGCGAGCGGCGCGACTCGACCATGTCTTCGATGAGAGACACCGTTTGTGCAGTGGTCACGTTATCGAATGGCACGCCGAGGATCGCGATGGGCGCAGCGACCGGCGGCGGATCGGGCAGCGTTGTTTGCTTCCGTTCCACGACCGGTTCCTCGCGGCGAGGAACCGTTGAAGTGGCGTCGCGCAATGCGCGGAATGACAAAACCGACGGAGTTGGTTGTATTGCTTTTATCATGCGTGACTTTGCAGAACCCCCAATGGCGCGGTTTCGCTTTCGATGCGCAACGGCTGAATCGGCATGGCAAAGCTGCGGTTGGCGGGTTCTTTCTTTAAGATGATCAGAGCGGAGTTAAGTTGTTTCAGTGCGAGCGGCACCTGCTCGACGGCCTGGACGAGCATGTCGCCGAATGCGGAAAATTTATTGTGCAATTTTTCGCGAACGTGTTCGGCCACGTAAAATTCCGCTCCGAACCCGGCTTTCTTTACCGAACGATCGAACTCCGCGTATTCGATGCGGTGATGTGACCCGGTGTCGCTGGTTGACTCAGGGCAGAAGAACCGTTGGCGAATTGAGCCGAACTCCTCATTGACCATGGCGACAATGCCATCGGGTTTCAGTACGCGAAAACATTCGGCAAGCGTCCGGTCGTGGTCCGGCGTGTGATGGAATGACGCGTTGAAAGTGATGCGATCGATACTTTCATTAGCAAAGGGCAGGTGCGTCATGCTTTCGAGGACGCGTTCGAAATAGACGTTGTGCGCCGAGAAAAGAATGTCGGATGTTTTTAGCCCGTAAAAATTTGCTTCGTTAACATCGAGCGCAATGACGCGCGCGCCGCGTTGGGCGAGTAAGCGGCTGCTCCAACAGGGACCGGTGCCAATGTCGAGCACCCAATCGCCGGGACGGATATCGATGCGATCGATCAACACGCGAAAATCCGGGCCGAAATGGGCCGTGTGCGGCCAGAGCTCGGTCAATGTATCAGGAAAGCCGGCGATCAATTGTGGATCGGTGAGCCGGTCGCTGCCGTGATAGGTGGTGTTTTCGTATTCGATTTCCTTCTGGACGATCTCTTCGGCGAAACCTTCGCAAAAATGCACGATACCGTCTTCGATATCATAGTGGTGGCGCAATCGTCCTCCGTCGAGTTGCGGATGGCCGTGACAGACAAGTTGTCCGCTGCGAATTTCGTCGCCGGAGCGTTGCTCGACACGGACGCCGAATTTGGAGTGGCATTGCGGGCAACGCAGGATTTCTAAGATATCGGTTTTCATAGATATGTTTTTGGCAAATCAGTTCAGGGAAATTTTTTTATCAGCGACGTCGTCGAAGGAGATCACTTTCAAATCATCGCGACTGGCGAGGTAATCGGCAGTGCGATGGAGCACGTCGATAAACGGTTCGTCCGCGTGGCCGTCGCGAAAATATTCCCACCAATGGGTGACGAGGACGGTGAGGCGGCGGCTTTCGATGCTTCGTTCAATTTCCTGAAGCATGAGGCTGTATGAGCGGTGATAGGAAAGATGACAGCCCGGATGCGAAAGCAATGTCGTGCGACCGGCGCGCCAATGCGAGGCGTGACGGATTTTTTTCAACGCATACTGCGGCCACCAGGCTGATGGAATGCGACCCAACTCGAACCAACCCGTCGAAACGACGTCAAAACGTTTAGCAACTTCTTCCATGCTCACGCGCGAAAGCTGGTCGTAGGGAGCGACGAATGTTCGCGGGATGCCAAGGCCGGCTTGTTGAAACGCGGCGATGCCTTCATCAAGGCGCTTTGCTATTTCGTCGCGATCATCGTGATCAAATTCATAATGGTTCCCGACGAATTCGTGGCGGCAGCCGTGTTGAACGAAATGAAACTGCGGAAAGCAGCGCAAATATCGAAGCAGATCTGTGTTTTGCCCAATGGGGACAGATCCGTTCTGCGGCCCGCGATAGGCCAATAAAAATTTTTCCGGTTTGCCGGGCGCATGACAGGCGCTGGTGGAAACATTCGGAATGACGGCCAGGTTGACCGGCATGTTGCGTTCAATGAATGGCCGGTAAAGACGTTCCAGATATTCGGCCGGCATGAGCGCGTTTGTGTCGTCGTCGCGAATAATGACGTATTTCATGCGCGCTCCTCCTGAAGCTGCGGGCTTATTTGCACGCCGCGTTTGCGTTCGATCAACTCCTCATACAAACGTTTCACCTGGCCGGCGACGACGATGGAATCGTATTGGCCGCGGACGCGTTCCCGGCCGAGTTCGCCGACGCGCTTCGTGGCTTGTGGTTTGGAAAGCGCCTGGTGCAAAGATTCGTGGAACCCCGTTGGATCGCTGAGATCAAACAGCCAGCCGTTCTCGCCGTGTTGAATTAATTCGCTCGCTCCAGACGTGCGGCTCGAAATGACCGGCGTGCCGGAAGCCCATGATTCGAGAATCACTAGGCCAAATGGTTCGGAAATCGATGGCAGAACCAACGCGACCGCTTGTTGAAATAATCCGATGAGGCGCCGGTCGCCGGGCGGCAAGCCACCGGTCATAATAATATGGTTCTGCAAACCGAGCTCTTGAATTTTGTTTTTGATCG
>JAICXV010000568.1 GCA_025934545.1 Verrucomicrobiia bacterium | reverse complement strand
TAAATCACGCGAAACTCCGCCGATGCGCGTATAGCTTGTGGTGAAACGCGCGCCCGTCAGCGATTCGCACAGGTTATAAATCTTCTCGCGTTCCTGGAACGTGTGCAAAAACACCGTCATCGCGCCAACATCCATCGCGTAAGCGCCCAGGCCCAACAAATGCGCCGAAATGCGTGCCAGCTCACAACAAATCACCCGGATATATTGGCAACGGAGAGGCAATTGCTTATCGATTCCGAGAAGCTTTTCAACCGCGAGCGCGTAAGCAACGTTGTTCGCCAGTGGCGCAAGGTAATCGAGGCGGTCCGTATACGGAATGAACTGCGTATACGTCATGTTCTCGGCGATTTTTTCGTCACCGCGATGGAGATAGCCGATGTCAGGAATGGCCTTCGTGATAATTTCGCCGTCAAGTTCCAGAACAACGCGCAACACGCCGTGCGTCGCTGGATGCGACGGCCCCATGTTCAAAATCATTTTCTCGCCCTGAATATCTTCCAGTTGATCCGACGGAGCAGGGCGGGGCGAAACCGCGGCGGTGCGTGCCGCCGGATCACGAAATTCAATTGTCTGGGTATCCGCCATGTTACTTCTTTTCAATAGGACCAGGCCCGTGCGAATGCCCGTGCAAATTCTTATCGTCGTCGCGCCGTTCGATCCGAGCGTTCAATGCCAAATCGTTGCTGTCCGGAATGCGCACGCGCGGTTCGCGTGCTAACGAATCTTTTCCTCCTGCGATCGTGACGAACGGCCCGCCTTCCAGCGGCGCAGGTTTCGTAAAAGCAATTTCCGGCAAATTCGTCGGTTTGCCGGCGAGCGGGAAATCTTTGCGAAGCGGAAAATACGGATAACCGTCCCACATCAAAATGCGGCGAAGATCAGGGTGCCCACGAAACCGAATCCCCATCATGTCGTAAATTTCGCGCTCGTGCCAATCCGCCGTGCGCCACACGGAAGTCACCGTCGGCAACTCTGATTTTTCTTCGCCAACATCGGTCTTCAGCCGAAGCGTGCAGTGATGTCCGTAACCGTAAATATGATAAACCACCGTCCAACGCGGGTCGTCTCCATAATTATCAATACTGGAAACATCCACGAGATAATCGAACCCAAGCTGCTTCTTCGCGAACGCGCAGACATCGGCGATCCGCTCCGCATCGGCCAGCTTCAGCGTGATCTCGCCGCGAAACTCGGACGGTTCGGAGAGCACATCGCCGAATTGTCCTCTGAGTTGTTGTGCGAGTTCGAGGGCGGTCATGAGGGGATTATGCAACACGCTTTTGCAACGCGATCGCCGGCTCCTTCGCGACTTTGTTTTGCAATTTCATTAATGCGTCGAGCAATGCTTCGGGACGTGGAGGACAACCGGCCACATAAACGTCCACGGGAATAATACTGTCGACCCCTTGCAACACAGCGTAGCTGCGATACATCCCGCCGGTCGAAGCGCAGGCGCCCATCGCAATAACCCACTTCGGTTCGCACATCTGTTCGTAGATGCGTCGGACAGCGATGGCCATTTTATAAGTGACGGTGCCGGCAACGATCATTACGTCTGATTGCCGCGGAGAAAATCGCATCACTTCCGCGCCGAACCGCGCGATATCATAACGGCTCGCGCCCGTTGCCATCAGTTCGATCGCGCAGCAGGCCAGCCCCATCGGCATCGGCCAGAGCGAGTTTTTGCGAAACCAATTAATCGCCGAGTCAAGGCGTGTGTGAATGACGTCGCCCTCAACTTTCGAGTTGTATCCCAGTTCTGTCGTCTTGGCTTCCATCTAGTTTGTAAACTGAAATTCGTAATCTGGATTGTATTCAACGTTGAACGGTAAACCTCGAACTCTCCCCACCAGATGAGTTTAACTAAACATCCGCAATTGGGGGACGCAAGAACTTTGTGATTTTTTTCACAAGCCGGTTACCGCTTTACTTGGTAGTGAACGCCGTGGGCCTACGCCACCAATGGTGGAGATGGGGCCTGAATTGTGCGGGGACCGGCGAATTAAAGTTTTGGCGAGATTGAGCTCGTCCTTGTTTAACTATAGACCCACGAACCCTCAGATCACTCCCACTTCATCGCCTTAAAAATCTCCTCCCTCCAAACGCGATACCCCGGTTCCGTCAAATGCAGCCCGTCCCTGGTGAACGCCGCTTTTAATTCGCCTTTCTCATCGAGCATCAGCGCATGCAAATCGATGAATGAACACCCGAACTCCGTCGCGAGCTTGCGCAAACGCTCATTGAAATCGCGCACGGGCGCATTGTGTTTGTTGAAGTTGCCGCGCGTCGGCAGCACCGACTGCACATGAACCCGCAGATCCGGCCGCTTCGCCCGCACCCGCTTGAGCAACTCGCGATAGCCCGCCTCCATCGTCTCAACCTTGCGCCCGGCGCCCAGGTCATTGATGCCGATGAGAATGAAAACGTCCGTCGGCGCGCAATCGAAAACCGAATTATCCAAGCGCTGCAACAACCCGCGATGATCATCCGGCGCCATGTCGTTGCCGATCACATCTGAGCCAATGCCGCGATTGAGCACGCGCCGGCCCGGAAAATATTTCGTCACCTCAAACCCTTCCGTGATGCTGTCACCGAGCAACACCACATTTTGCCAAGCCAGATTCTGCTCCTTAAACGAGCGCACCCGATTCTCCCAATGCATCTTAAACAACGCGAGGGGATCCTGCTGCGGTTTAGCCGGAGCATTCGTCGCGGCGTTGGCAAAGGACACTGAGACGAACGCAATAAGGCAGAGCAATTTGTTCATAATATATTCGCGTGTGATTTCGGCTCTCATGTTGACAACAAGGATTTCGAGTCGTCGAGCCCGGAATGCCTTCTTAACCGCCCTCGGTTTCAACCCGCGGTAAAGCTGCAATGCCGACTCTGACGACATTGACCCGCTT
>JAICXV010000270.1 GCA_025934545.1 Verrucomicrobiia bacterium | reverse complement strand
TTGACCAACACCCACAATTTAGGACGCAGCGTCTGCGCCACCATCGATCTGATCGTGTGCTGCAGATGCTGCCCTTCATTGCGGACCGGGCTGATGATGACAATTCGGTTGTGCGTCATCGGGGGCGTTGCGTTGAAAAACTTTTCACTCGTTTCACCATGGCTTGCGGCAAGGCCAGCCAGTCGTAACCGCCCTCGAGCTTCGCGCGAAAGAGATTCACGTCGTCGTGAGAGTTTACCGGCAACCGTTTTAAACGATAAACGTCGTCGCCGGGGCGCGCCCGGCCGACTTCTGTCGTCAAACAACAACGATAACCGAGCTCGACCAGCGCATCACCGAATTTCCGGACAAACAGGGGGTCGGCCTGCGGAAACGCGAACGGATACGCAAATGTCGTCACGCGCGCGCCCAATTGCGTTTCCATTTCACGTCGCGATTCGCGCAACTCCCGTTCGACATCGACCCAATTCATTTCCACGAGCTTCGGATGCGTCACTGTGTGTGACCCAAATTCGATCCCTGCTTTGCGCAACTCGCGCACTTCGTCCCACGTCATACATTCAATCCCTTTGAAGGACGCGCGATTCTCTCCGATATATCCGGTCGGCAAAAACATCGTCGCTGTAAAACCAAACTTTTGCAGGATGGGAAACGCGTGTGTGTAAAAATTCCGATAGCCGTCATCGAATGAAATGACCACCCGCCGCGGGCCGGGCGATTCGCGCCGATTCAGCAAGCGGACCGCTTCGCTGAGAGCAATGGTCGAGTAACCGCGCTCCTTCAAAAAGCGCATTTGCCGTTCGAATACAGCCGGGCCGGTATTTACTTTATAATAAGCCGAACCGCGTTCCGATTCGTCGCTAATCCCGTGATACATCAGGATCGGTAACGCGCCGTGCGAGCGCGCCGGCACGGCGCGCTGTGCCGGGTGAAACACGTAAACACTCAGTGCGCGGTCGAGCCTCATGATTTCACCGCCGCCTTCGGGGTTAACGAGTCCACCAATGCGAAATACTCAGGCCGTTTTGTCTCCCAACTGTTACGCGCCACATAAGTAAAAGCGTTCGTGACCAACTTTTGGCGTAGGTCCTTTTTCTCAATCGCTTCCAGCATCGCTTGCGCCAGCGCTTCCTCGTTGCCCGATTCGAAAAATCGAACAACGGTTTCGTCAAAATAAAAACTGTCGATCTTCGTGCGCGAAATAATCACAGGCACACCCAGCGACATGAATTCCATGATCTTGGTGCTATATGCTTCGTTACCAAACGAATCTGCACGCTTGGGCACGACGCCCAAATCGGCATTAGCCATCACGTTCGCAATTTCGCTGATCGGCAACGGATCATTGAACTGCACCTGACCGTTCAGGTTCAGGCTTCGCGCCAGGGCGATCAATTCGTCGCGCATATTTCCATCGCCATAGACATGAAACTCCACGCCGGGCGCTCTTTTGACAATCTTTGCAAACGCACGGATTGCGATGTCCAAACCCTGGTGCCATTGCAAGCCGCCCGGAAATAAAATAATAAATTTCCCATCCGCGCGGGTTCGCTTTCGCGGATAAAAAATGTGCGAATCGACGTGATTGATCACCACCGAACATTTCGCCGGCGCCGCCGAACGCGACACCAACTTCTCATACCAAAGGTGGTTCGAAATAATGACGTGATCGGCAAAGGCAGCGGCCGCGCGTTCAATTCGCTTCAACAATCGGACGCCGATGCTGTCGCGCTGCAAATGAAATTTGCTCGCGTAAAATTCCGGAACGATATCGTGAATATCCAAAATAACTTTTGCGCCCAAAAGTTTCGGCAGCCACGCGCTAAAGACGAGAAAATCGGGAACGTTATGAATGTGAATGAGGTCGTAGCGCTTTCGCAAATGATTGCGGCACATCCACCACGATGATGCCGCCCAGAATCGCAATAGTGGCAACAAATACCCAATTTTTTGGCGATGATCTTTACGCCCGCGAAATTGCACGCGATGCACGTTGACATGGCCAACGCGTTCCTGCTTCGGCTGCGCTGCCTTGCGGCTGACCGCAACTGCGTCGACTAAATCTCCACGTCGGCCCAGCGCTTCGGCGTAACGAATAACACGATTGTCGCTCTCATACGCCGAGAAAGAAACCATGCACACACGCCGACGCACCAGCGGCGTGTGCTTTGGCTTCGAGATTGCGCAGTGCTCGGCGACTTCGCGCGGCAATGCATGCCAATATTGTCCGGCGTAAGTCTTCGCAATGTATTCGAGCAATTCCGAATAAAACGAACACGGATAACCTTGCGCATCGGGACGCGTCGTTCTGAAATTGATATAATCAGGGTGTGTGTCGAGCAAGACCATGCCGCCGTGTTGCGCGATCCAATCCACTTTGCGTTTCCAAATATCAATCGTTTGCTCCCGCAACAGAATGAACATCGTCGAGTCCTGGCAAAGCGTGTAGGGAAGTTCGACGTAACCCTTGCGCCCGGGGGCGCTTACCCAAAATGGAAAAATACTTTCGACGCCATCGGGCTGGGGCTCGAATGGATCGGTATCAAACGTCGAGGCGTCGTAGAGACAATCGACGTCATGCAACCACTCCAGATTGTGATGCATGAATCCGGATCGAAACCCGACCGCGTTCCAATCCTTCAAATACTTATTGATGCGTTGGGCGTTCTCGCGAAAGTCCGAACGGGACGAATACAATTTCCCATCGTGCTTGAGATCGTGCACGCCCACTTCAAAACCTCCTGCCGCAAGGTCGTCGCGCAAAAGCTTCGAAACGGAATAAGGTCCTTCCGGGATGAAATTGAACGACGAACGAAAACCGCGCGCCATTTCCAATTCCATTAACTGTCGGCAACGGTCCAACCCCTTTTGCCCTTCGACGTCATGTGTCAGGACGACCGCGAACTGCTTGCGATGCGGCCAACCTTCCCAACCTTCGGGCTTGCGCGCAGCGACGTGATCGATCGGCCAGACGTCCTTGTGCATCTCGACCTTCCTGCGCGCCACCGCCCGCCTCAGTGCCATCCGCAGACGCCACGGAAGGAAAGGTTTTACGTGATAATAAAATCGATTGGTGTTCATCCCTGAAAATGGGAATGAGAAGAAACGTGAGATGCGCAACACGTTTGGATTATCGCGAAGCGGAAGGTGGTGAGTGCCGGTCGCCGCCGCCTTCGATGCCCATTGCGCAAGATTCGTGGGCCGGCGATTACGCGTTGCTCAGAAACTCCTGATGCAGGCGGCGCGGAACGTAGTTGTGCGTTTTGTTCAGCACCGCCGTCACATTCGCTTTGGATTCGCCGAGGAGCGACGTCGCGCGCTTAACGACCTCGCGGTCGGTCTTTTCCGACTCGATCACCAGCAACGTCATATCCATATACGTGGAAAGACGTGCGGTGACGCTCGTTTGACTCACTGGCGGCATGTCGAAAATAATATAATCGTAGTCGCTCGCTTTGAGCTTGGGCATCAGCTGACTAAAGCGTTTCGGCAGTATCCGCGGCAATTTATCGCCGTTGGCGTTGCGTCCGCCTGATGCAACCCACAAATTGTCACCGACCATAGCGTCTTCACGCTTTTCACCTTCCAACGCATCGGCCAGCGCGCAACTTGGTTTGCCTTTAAAAAACGGATGAGCGGCGCCATTTTGGACATTCATGTCGACCAGCAAAACGTTGCCGTCGCCAGTTTCCGAAAGGGCCGCAGCTAAACCGGAAGCAAGTGTCGTTACACCCGCGCCCGTTGCGCATCCGGTCACGGCGACCAATTTCGGTTTGTGCGTCAGGTTGCGAACTTCAAAATAAGTCACCAACCGATCGCGCAACGCTTCGCAGAAGACGTGCAGCTTATGTCCGTCATCCCATGGCGCCACCGCTGCCGCACCGTTGGCTTCAACCATCGCCTCGCCGCCGCCATCACCCGATTTAAGCTCGAGACGGCCTTTGCCATTGCCGTTCAACTGCGACGTATGCGGAATGGAAAGCATCAATGGCAACTTTAGTTTGGTCTCGATTTCAATCGGACGTTTCACCGTTGTGTCGATATAGAATTCTGTGAGGAAAGCGAGCGCGAAACCACCGAGGATACCGCATATGAGAATGATCGCCGGCAACTTCATCGCTTGACTCGCATCCTTGAACGGCGGCGTCGCTGCTTCGGCCACACTAATGTTCGTCAACTTACCCTCAACCATCGTCGCATCGAAGCGCGCCTGCTGGAGGTTCGAATAATAATAATTATATTGAGTCTCTTCCAGTTTGCGGCGGCGTTCCAGTTCCGTAATCGTTGGTTCAGCTTCGGTAATCGTCGCAATCGACGCGTTCACGTTCGTCAATTGCGTCCTGAGCGTTTCAACGCGCGCTTTGAGTGCACCCAATTGACTCCGTTCGAGGTCCGCGTCCGGTTTCACAAACATGGCTTTGGCTGTCGGCTCGTTCACCTTTCCGAGACTCGGGTAGTCGATCAACAGTTTATTTCGCAGCGTTTCACTGGCTGCAATCTGCGCGCGAAGATTCTTCAGCAAAATGTTTTCGTCGCTAAAGGAAGTCATCAAATCCTGTTCGCGTTTGCGGAACCCTTCCAACCGTGTCCCCAGCATTTTATATTCGTTAACAATTTCCGGCGGCGGCGCCAGGTCGGAAGTTGTAGCAGCGCTGTTGGTGTTCGCAGCCACAGCCGGTTGGGCGTTGGTGAGCGCGGCGTTGCGTTGTGCATAATCAGCTTCGATCGTCAGGATCTCAGCTTCCAGGCGCGCCCGGAGGTCCGAACTCGCTTTCTTCGTGTCCTCAAGATTGACAATCCCCATTTTTTTCTTGAGCAACT
>JAICXV010000489.1 GCA_025934545.1 Verrucomicrobiia bacterium | reverse complement strand
TTGGCCAGGGCTTCGCTGGAAACAGTGCGAATCGTATTATTTTTGAGCCGAAGCAAACAGCGCAGGTAAAGAGAAAGCCGGTAGATGGCTTTGCGCGGGATTTCGGGACGGATGTTCTTTTTCAACCAGCCGCAGGGTAGAAAACCCTGCGGCTCGAATCAAGGCAGCGATTAACTAGCGCCATTCGCCCCGATGCCACTCGTGGCGCCCAGTCCAATAGCCCTGGTGATAACGCGCGCCCGCACGAGGCGGCCGTTCCCAATGTCCTTCGTGACGACGCCAATGACCGCCGTCATTAAACCAGTCGCCTTCGATCCAAATGCTTCCTGTCACCGGTGCTGGCGCGACATAAGTCGCTGGATAGTCCGAATATCCGTAGCTATAGCCCGGCTCGGTCGAAGCCACACATCCCGTCAATACAATACCCGCAGTTAAACTGCACAGACCGATTAGAAGTTTTTTCATATTTCCCTCCTTCTCATAAACGTACGCCCATGCGGAGGGAGCGCTAGGCGGGAAATCCCTTACTCGCGCTTTTGTCGTTTTGCTCAGGCGCATTTGCAATTACGTTTGGTTGGATTGAATGAAAATTGCGCTGGCACAGATCAATACAACGGTTGGTGATTTAAGTGGAAACGAGGCCAAAATCCTCGCCGCCTATAAACGCGGCTGTGACGCCGGAGCGGAATTAGTCATCTTCCCCGAATTGACGACCGTCGGTTATCCACCACGCGATTTATTGCTCAAGAAAGATCTCGTTGCAAAAAACCTCGCGTTGTTGGACAGACTAGCCGCGGCGAACCAGTCGACCGCGATGTTGATTGGGTTTGTCAGCGAACACAAAGATACTCCGGGCCGGGAATTAACCAATGACGTCGCGCTCTTGCAAAACGGGAAAATTGTCACCACGCGCACCAAAACGCTGTTACCCACCTACGATGTATTCGACGAAGACCGCTACTTCGAACCGGGATTGAAGAACGCGCCGGTGCCTTTTGGCAAAACCACGCTCGGCCTGACGATATGCGAGGACATTTGGAATGACGAAGATTTCTGGCCACAACGGCGTTACCGCGCCAATCCGGTAAGCGGTCTGCTCAAGTCCGGCGCTGAAATCATTTTCAATGTTTCGGCTTCACCGTGGAGCCTCGGCAAAGAAAAGGTCCGCTACGAAATGCTCGCGAGCGTCGCCCGTAAATCCGGCAAACCAGTCGTGCTTTGCAACCTCGTCGGCGGTAATGACGAACTGGTATTCGACGGAAACAGTCTTGTTTTTAACGGAGCAGGGGAACTGATTGCTGAAGCCAAAGCGTTCGCCGAAGATTTTCTCGTTGTCGATACTGCGACGGCGAAACCGATCCAACTGCAGGCCGTTTCAGATGAAGAAAATATTCACAATGCACTCGTGCTTGGGTTGCGCGATTATTTCCAAAAGTGCGGCTTCAAATCGGCCGTGCTCGGTTTAAGCGGCGGCATCGATTCCGCGCTCGTCGCTTATCTTGCCGCGATCGCGCTCGGCGCTGAAAATGTCCACGGCGTTTCGTTGCCGTCCGAATTCTCATCCAAAGGCAGCCTCGATGATGCGCGTCAGTTAGCGAAAAATCTTGGGATTCGTTACGATGTAATCCCCATTCAGACCGCATTCGAATGTGCGAAAGCTCAACTCAAACCAGTGTTCGCCGGTAAGCCGGAAGATTGCGCCGAAGAAAATATCCAGGCGCGGTTGCGCGGAGTTTTGTTGATGGCGTTGTCGAATAAGTTTGGCTCGCTCCTATTGACCACCGGCAACAAGAGCGAACTCGCCGTTGGGTATTGCACGCTTTACGGCGATATGTGCGGTGGCCTCGCTGTCATCAGCGACGTGCCGAAAACGATGGTCTATCGCCTCGCCAAATGGATCAATCGCGATCGCGAAATCATACCGTCGGCATCGATCACGAAAGCGCCATCAGCCGAGTTGCGCCCGAATCAAACGGATCAGGATACGTTGCCGTCGTACGAAACGTTGGATGCCATTCTCGACCATTACGTCGTCCACGGCCGTTCAGTGCCAGAAATTATCAATCTTGGTTTCGACGGCGCAACCGTCCGCAAAGTCATTCGGATGATTGACATGAATGAATACAAGCGGCGTCAGGCAGCGCCAGGATTGAAAGTGACGACGAAAGCGTTTGGGGTTGGCCGAAGATTCCCGATTGCGCAACGGTATCAAGAGGACTAGCGCGGTACGCCTACCGCAACAATTGGTAAATCAGCGCAATTTGGCCGAGCGACAACGCGCCCAGTGCAATCCACGTCAGTAATTCGCGGGGGAGAAGACTTTTTTGTCGGACGGGTTCGAAGCCAAATCGTAGTTTTACCCCACCGGCTTCGATTAAATCACCCTCGTGCAAAGCGCTTTCTTTGACGGTGCCTCCATTAACGACCGTGACGGCTTTTTTATTGGAATGGAGAATCAGCGCGTCTGCGGACGGCCATTCGATTTCGAAGTGTTGGTCCCAAACTCCTGGGTCATCAAGCACTAGGCCGTTCGTTGCAGCCCGCCCGACTTGAAACGGAAGTCGAGAAATTGAGATGGTTGCACCAGCCTTTTTTCCGGAAAGGATGTGCAATTGGATCATTTAGAGCCAGCGGCGTGGAACTTGGATATGATCGCCGGGGTAAACCGCCGGATCTTTTTCTGGATGTTCGATCGCGACGTTCCAGTTAACCGTCTCAATTTTACCGTTGGACCGGATCAGTTTGATCTTCTTGCGGTTCGCATACTCGGTAAAACCTTGCGATGCGGAAATAGCACGCGTAACCGTTAACCCGTCGATATATTCGTGGCGATCACCTTTAATGACTTCGCCATCGACATAAAAAAAACGTGTGTCCGATACAACCGTCACACTAAGACTTTTGTAATACGCGGGAACGTAGTTGGTATAGATGATCTGTTGAACTTCATTGCACGTTTTGCCTGCGGCGGGGATGCTGGGGAAAACGCCTACTGCGATAGTCCCCGATTCGGTAACCGTGCTTTTATATTCTTCCGCCTGCGTCAAAACGCCCGGTCGTGTCGGAGGCACCAACGTCACCTTCACTCCATCTCCAATGCGTAACGGAATCCGATCGGCAGAGGGTCCGCCCTTTTCGCCAGCCTTCGCGCCTGCCGGCTGGCCGATCGTGTCGCACCCGGCAAAAATCATGCTCGCTGCGAATAACGCAGTAATTGCGAACCTTGGTAAAGCTTTAATCATCGACATCATCTCTCTCAGACCACGAATTAATATTTTTGTTTAATCTCAACCTTCGGAGCGGCTTCGCTCAGTTTGACCACGGTATTATCCTTGCCCGTCGCATACTCGTAATAACCGCTGTAGTAATAATAATTCTGATCCTG
>JAICXV010000426.1 GCA_025934545.1 Verrucomicrobiia bacterium | reverse complement strand
GTAGTCGTCGTAGTTGACGGCCACGCCGCTGGTGATTGTCGCGCATAAGGATTTTTTGACAAACACCCACGGCTGGCAACAGTCGTGGGTTTTTTTATACTCACGGTTGATTGGCCGCCCATAAAAAAATGAGCACGAAAACAGCAGGCAAAAAAACAGAAACAGCCGCCGTCAAGGCGAGCGAACCAACGCAACGTTCCGGCATCGGTGAACCGATGCTTGGTCGCGATATTTTAGTCAAAGCACTCGAACGCGAAGGCGTTGAATATATTTTTGCGTATCCCGGCGGCGCCAGCATGGAGATTCACCAGTCGCTGACCAAGTCGAAGATCCGCACGATTTTGCCGCGCCACGAACAAGGCGGTTCATTTGCCGCCGAAGGTTACGCCCGCGCCACCGGCAAAGCCGGCGTTTGCATGGCGACTAGCGGACCCGGCGCAACGAATTTGGTCAGCGCCATTGCCGATGCTTACATGGATTCGGTGCCGCTCGTATCGATCACAGGTCAGGTGCCCCAGGCGATGATCGGTAAAGGCGCGTTCCAGGAAACAGACTTTTTCGGCATGACCCTGCCGGTCGTGAAACACAGCTTTCTGATCACGGACATCAACGATATTCCGCGCATCGTTAAGGAAGCCTTTTACATTGCCCAAACCGGTCGGCCCGGCCCCGTCGTGATTGATTTTCCGAAGAACATCCAACAGGCCAAGACCCAGCCGGTCTGGCCGACGGAAGTGAATTTGCGCGGCTATGATCCGAACAAGAAAGCCGACGACACCGTTTTAAATGAAATCATCGGCCTGATCGAAAACTCCGAACGGCCGGTGTTGTATTGCGGCGGTGGTATCATCACCGGCGAAGCCTCTGAAGAATTGCGTGCGTTTGCGCACGCGGCGCAGATTCCGGTGACGACAACAATCATGGGCTGCGGCGCGTTTCCCGAAACAGATCCGCTTTCGTTGCATTGGCTCGGCATGCACGGCGCGGCCTACGCAAATTGGGCCGTCAGCGGCGAATTTGAAAAACGCAAAAGCCCGAATGATCCCTTAATTAAAATTAAACCGGGCGCGGATTTGCTCCTGGCCTTTGGCGTGCGGTTTGACGATCGCGTCACCGGCAAAGTCGATGAATTTTGTAAGTCCGGCACGATTGTGCACGTGGACATCGATCAATCGGAGCACAACAAGAATCGCAAAGTGCAGTTGGCGATCGAGAGCGATATTAAATATGCGCTCCGCCGGTTGAACGAAATGATTCGCAAACGACCGATCAAAAAACGTTTCAACGCATGGCTCGCTCAAGTCGACGAATGGAAGAAACGCGCGCCGTTCCGTTATGGCGTGACCGAAGAAGTCATTCGTTCCGAACACATGCGCGACCATCTTCAGGGCAAGGAAAGCGAAGTCATCCTGCCGCAGATGGCCATTGAGATGTTGTATGAATTGACCAAGGGCGAAGCGCTCATCACCACGGGCGTCGGCCAGCACCAAATGTGGGCCGGCCAATATTATAAATACAAATATCCGCGCCAACTCATCACCAGCGCTGGCCTTGGCGCAATGGGTTTTGGTTATCCGTCCGCGCTCGGCATTAAAGTCGCGCATCCGGACAAGCAAGTGATCGACATCGACGGCGATGGTTCATTCCTGATGAACGTCCAGGAACTCGCCACCGCTCACATCGAGAAGATTGCGGCGAAAGCAATGATCCTGAATAACCAGCACCTCGGCATGGTGGTGCAATGGGAAGATAATTTTTACGCCGGCAACCGCGGCCATACCTATCTCGGCGACCCCGAGAAGCGCGCGAATATTTATCCGGACTACATCACGATGGCCAAGAGCTTCAACGTTCCGGCCGAACGCGTCATGTATAAGAAAGACCTGCGCGGTGCGATCCAACGTATGTTGGATTCCGACCAACCGTACGTCTTGGACGTCATCACTCCTTACACCGAACACGTCTTGCCGTTCATCCCGGCCGGCCGCACGGTGGCGGATATGACTTACTAAAATTGAGCCGAGGGAACTAGCGCTTTAGCAGCTGGTTGTAATCTTCGTGTGTGCCAATCCACGCCCACACGACTTCGTCACCGCTCTGGTCACCCAGCGCACGGTAACGGTCACCAACACGGACCGAAAACCGTGTTGTGCTGCCGCGAAGTCTTTTGAAATGGAGCGAAGGATGATGGTGGTCTTTTCGCCACAGTTCGTAGCTTTTTCGGGCTAAGGCTTGAACCTCCGCTGGAAGGTGGTTGTAACAATCCCAAAATCGCCCGCTTGCGCGCGATTTCATTCGCCAGTCGGCCAGTTGCGCAATTTATTAGCTGTGCGCTCCGCTTTGGCTTCTTCGAAAAGAAAATCCAACTTGCCGCTCGCCGAGTCTTCATCCATTTCGGTGTCCCATTGTTCGTTTTGCAGCCGATTGAACCACGCGGCAAACTCGGCAAATTGATCGGGTGGCAACTGCTGCACTTCTCGTTCGAGTTTTTCGATGGCGCTCATGGCGGTGACCTAATCTAACGGGGTGCGCAAACAGGGTCAATTCGAGAGAAATTACCAAATTTCGTGCTTCGTGCTTTAACCTCTTTTCTGTAGCGTTGCACCGCAATGTTAAAAGTTATCCTCCCGGTCCTTCTTTTCGCAGGCGCGACCACGTTTGCGGCCGAGCGGCATTTTGATTTTACGCAACTTCCCGTTGGCGCGTCGCCAACCAATTTCGTCAGCGGCCTAACAGGCAACGGCGCGCCCGGCACCTGGAAAATCATCGAGCGCGACGGCAAACGCGCATTAACGCAGATGGATCTCGACCCGACCGACGAGCATTTTCCTGTGCTGCTGTTGGACGATGAAATCTTCTCGGATTTCAGCGCGACCATTCATTTCAAAATCGTCGGTGGCGAGAAAGAGCAGATGGCCGGAATCGCTTTTCGCGCCAAAGACGAGCGCACTTACTATGTTCTGCGTGTGAGCGCGCTCGGTAACAACGTTCGCTTTTACAAATTTCTCGGCGGCCTGCGCAGCACGCCCATCGGGCCAGAGATCAAAGTCTCTCGCGACGAATGGCACGCGCTCGGGGTGCAATGCGACGGAAATAAAATCTTTTGTTTCCTCGATGGCAAACAGGCCATCCCAATGATCACCGACACTTCCTTCATCAAAGGAAAAATCGGTTTGCTGACAAAATCCGATGCCCAGGTTTTGTTTTCCGATCTGCACATCGACTACACACCTCACCTGCCTTTCGCTCAGGGCCTCGTCAAAGATATGATGGAACAATTTCCAAAGAAAAAGCTGCTCGGAATCAAAATTTATGCGCCGCAATCGGGCTCCGAAAAACCACGCGTCATCGCCGCCACCGATTCAAAAGACATGAACGCCGAAGGAGGCGACTTCGAAATCAAAACGTTGAAAGGCGCCAACGGTTTCTTCACCAAGAGTAAAAGTTTGGTCGAATTGACCTTGCCTTTGCGCGATCGCAACGGCGAAGTCGCAGCCGTCGTCAAATTCGCCATGAAACCGTTCCCGGGCGAAACGCAGGAAGCCGCCTGGGGCCGGTGCAAACCGATTCAAGCTGCGATGGAAGATCGCATGCAGAGCGTAAACAACCTGCGCGAGTAAACGCCCCGCGCTGGAAAGCGCGAGTCGTTACCGGCCGAGCGCCGCCGGAACTTTCAAGATCGTTTTCATTGCCGGGCCGTGTTCGCGAACCTCTTCTTCTTCTTCT
>JAICXV010000688.1 GCA_025934545.1 Verrucomicrobiia bacterium | reverse complement strand
CTCGGCAAAACGGGCGCATCGGCCGTCCAATCGATTTCAACTGTTTTGACTGGCGGCAAATCGGTCGAAGCTCGCCGCAATGCCGTCTGGGCGCTCACCCGAATCAACGACAAAACCGCCCGCGACGCCGTGCGCGCCGCGTTGACCGATGCCGACGAATCGGTGCGTCACGCCGCCATTCATTCCGTGGCCATCTGGCGCGATGCCGAAGCGCAATTCCCGTTGCATCCTCTCATGCGCACGGGTAGTCCGGCCATCCGCCGCGCCGCTGCCGAAGCGCTTGGTCGTTTGCAGAGCAACGCCGCCATGCGCGCCTTGTTCGATGGAGCGCCAAAGAGCCATGACCGCGTGCTCGAACATTCTATTACCTACGCGCTGATCAATATCGATGACCCTGCTGCTACTGCAATTGGTTTAAAAAATCCGAACCCCTTCGCCCAACGTTGCGCCTTCATCGCGCTCGATCAAATGGACAATGGCGGTTTGAAACCCGAACAAGTCTCGCCGCTGCTCCTTTCGTCGGATCCCAACCTGAAAGAAACCGGCGCATGGCTCGTCTCGCACCATCCTGAGTGGGGCGAAGCGCTCGCCGGCTTCCTTCGCGTTGCGCTGACAAAAACGTCCTCGCCTGATCAACAAGCGGCCCTTGAGAAACAACTCGCCGAGTTGGCCTCGAATGAAAAAGTTCAACAACTGCTCGCCGAAAGCGTCAGTGCGCAAAATAAATCCGCCCAACTCATCGCAGTCCACGCGATGCAACAGGCGCATTTGCGGGCCGCGCCCGTTGCCTGGGGCGCGTCTCTCACCAAAGCGTTGACGGCGTCGGACGCCGGCCTCGTTCGCGATGCCGTTTCGACCGCACGCTTTGTCACCTTCGAACATCGTCCGCCCGGTTTGGACGACGCACTTCTGCACGTCGCGCGAAATGGATCCTTGAGCGACGACGAACGACTCAACGCCCTCGCCGCCGCCCGCGGCCAGGTGCAACTCGATGGTCCACTCTTCGACTTCATTCGCGCACAGCTTGAGCCCTCGAAACCCGTCAACGCTCGGATCACCGCGGCAACAGTGGTTGAACACGCGAAACTAACGCCCGAACAACTCAGCGCGCTGACGCAAAATATCAAGTCGGTCGGTCCGCTAGAACTTTCGCATTTGCTGGCCGCTTACGAGAAATCGAGCGACGAACAAATCGGTCTGGCACTTGTTGACGCAATCAAAGAATCGAAAGGCCATTCCGGCCTTCGCGCCGATCAGGTGAAACCCAAACTCGCGAAATTTCCCGTGAACGTTCAGGAAAAACTCGACGAATTTCTTAAATCCTTAAACGTCGACGCTACCAAACAGCGAGCGCATCTCGACGATCTGCTTTCCCAAATCAAAGACAAGGGCAACTCCTACCGTGGCCAAGCCATCTTCAATGGCTCCAAAGCCGGTTGCTCAACGTGCCACTCCATCGGTTATGGCGGCGGCCATGTTGGGCCGGACCTGACCCGCATCGGCCAGACCCGCACTGAACGCGATATCCTCGAAGCGATAGTCTACCCGAGCGCGAGTTTCGTCCGCAGTTACGAACCTTATATCGTTACCACCAAAGACGGTGAGGATTACAACGGCGTGATCAAGAAAGACGCGCCGGACGAAGTTATTCTTGCGACCGGTCCGCAAACCGAACAGCGCATCGCGCGGGCCAACATCGCCGATATGCGAATGGGCTCCGTTTCGGTTATGCCGCAAGGACTCGACGAACAGTTGTCGAAACAGGAACTGGCCGACCTTGTCGCATTCCTGAAATCGTCCGTCGGCGGGAACCATTAACGTGCCCGCGAAAATAGTTGGAAGCGCTGTCGCTGATTAGCGTGGATTTGCGATGCGTGCTTTAGTAATTTAACCGCTCGCATTTCGATGAACGTTCCAACACTGCAAAAGATCGACCGTTGGTTTGGCGTGCCGCTGTGCGGCGCGCTGACGATCGTTCGCAAGCTGTTCACCCGTTCGCCGGGGCCCGGCCCGGCGACGGTGCGCTCGATTTTGTTCGTGAAGCTCGCCGAGCAGGGTTCAACCGTGCTCGCGTATCGGGCGTTGCAACGAGCGGTGCAGATGGTCGGGAAAGAAAATGTCTATTTCATCTGTTTCGAGGAAAATCGGTTCATCCTCGATTTGCTCGAAGTCATCCCGCGCGAAAATGTCATCACGATTTGCGCGAAGTCGATGCCGAAACTGACGACGAGCACGCTCGCGG
>JAICXV010000667.1 GCA_025934545.1 Verrucomicrobiia bacterium | reverse complement strand
GCCAGGCGCTCGCCGGCATGTAAACCGTGCGCCAGCGCTTCATAGGCCGCCACGATTTGCGCCGGTCCACTTTGTTTTGGAATTGGTCGCGCCGCTGCTTCGAGATGTTTTTCAACCTGTGGATCGTTCGCGATGCCATGCCGTACCTTATGATAATACTCACGCACCCGTCGCAACCGCGTCCGCGCCGCTTCCACTACAAACTCAACGTTGCCAGGCCGCGTATATCCCTTCCCGTCGTTGTCCGCGTAGCAATAAACTTCGCCAAACCCCGGCACCGCGATCTGACAACTCAACTGCAACGGCTCGTTCGCAAGCTCAATTCGCGCGCGGCCTTCCGCTGAATGAATCTTTTGCGGCAACGGATCATTGGCCAGATCGCGCGCGTGCAAACGCTTTGCTCGGTCCTGCTCCAACGGTTTGCCGTCCGCCTCGTGCAACAAGACACGAATTTCTGCGGTGCCAGGCGATTGCGCAAAAATCGGGGCCGCGTACGACACAGTTGTCGCCGCCGCGGTTTGCGAGAGAAAACGCCGGCGCGATGTCACAGTAGAGAACTTCATCCGTGCCAAGATATGGCGCACCAACTTCGGGATGCAATCGCTGGTTTCCAAAACCGCGTGCGCCGGGTATGCTCAGCGAATCCGATGCAACCGCTCGCGCGACATCTTTGCCTGCTGTTGGTGATTTTTTCACTGGCCTCGCGCGCGGATTCAACGAACGAACTCATCTGGTCACTGAAACCGCTGAAGCCCGTCAGTGTTCCAGCAGCGAAATCGAAATGGCCAAAAAACGAAATCGACCAATTCATCCTCGCCAAACTTCAAGAGAAAAAATTTCAACCATCCAAACCCGCCGACAAACGCACGCTGCTGCGCCGCGTCACATTTGATTTAACCGGTCTTGCGCCGACTCCCGAAGAAGCTGCCGCTTTTCTCGCCGACCATTCCACAAACGCCTACGCCAAAGTCGTCGACCGTCTTCTCGCCAGCCCGCACTATGGCGAGCGTTGGGCCCGTCACTGGCTCGACGTTGTTCATTACGCCGACTCCCACGGCCACGATCAGGATCGTCCGCGCGACAACGCGTGGCCCTATCGCGATTACGTCATTAAAAGTTTTAACGACGACAAGCCCTATGCGCGTTTCGTCGAAGAGCAACTCGCCGGCGACGCGCTTTTTCCCGATGACCCAAACGGCATCGTCGCCACCGGCTTTATTGTCGCCGGTCCATGGGACCTCAGTTCCATCATGGCGATCATGGACGACACTCTCGACAAAAAGATCGCGATCTACCTCGATCGCGACGACATGGTTATGAACACCATGTCCACGTTCACCAGCACCACCGTGCATTGCGCCCGTTGTCACAACCACAAATTTGATCCCATCCCGCAAAAAGATTACTACGCGCTTCAGGCTGTCTTTGCCGGTGTTGACCGACACGATCGGCCTTACGATCTGGACGCCGCCACCAATCGTAAACGCCAATCGCTGCTCCGCAAAAAACTCGCGCTCGAAGTTAACGACCGGAAAACTATCGACTCACTACTTACTCCAGAACTCCTCGGACAAATCGCTGCGTGGGAAAAGTCCATTAACAATGACAGCATCTGGACCGTCCTCGATCCGGAAACATTCACAACGGCCTCCAAAGCCGTGCTTACCAAACAAAAAGACCTTTCGCTCCTGGCGAGCGGCGAATCTCCCAAAACCGATACCTACACCATCACCGCGCACACCGATTTAAAAAACATCACCGCCGTGCGTCTTGAAGTCCTGACCGATTCGAGCCACCCGCGCAACGGCCCGGGCCGCCAACCCGACAACGGCAACTTTCATCTCTCTGAGTTCAAAGTTTTCGCCGTGAACAAAGGAGAAACTACTCACCGTAGCCAAGTCCCGCTGCAAAATCCCACTGCGGATTTCAATCAAGACAACTGGACCATTACCAAATCCATCGACAACGACACCAACACTGCCTGGGGCATCTTTCCCGAAACCGGTAAACCGCACCACGCGGTTTTCGAATTCAAAAACGACGTCGGCTTCGATAACGGCACGACGCTGACGTTCGTGCTCGAACAACTGCACGGGCGCGAACACACTATCCTCCGCCCGCGCCTCTCCGTCACAACATCACCGCGCCCAGTCAAAGCCGAGTCACTTCCCGAGAACATCAAAAAACTGTTCTCGATTAAACCCGAACAGCGCACACATGATCAGGTTGTCGAAGTCGCGTCGTATTACCTCAACGAAAAAATCGACAAACAACTCGTCCAATTACCGAAGCCTCAATTCGTTTATGCCGCTGCGAACAATTTCGCGCCGCAACGCAATTTCAAACCCGCCCGCACTCCGCG